>NZ_JBXBAV010000115.1:0-90690 GCF_056783245.1 Flavobacterium sp. TC780
AAGGTTAATACATGCTCCTGTTGTTAGGGAGGCAGCACCTCAATCCAAGTTGATAGTGCTTTTTCTGTGAAATCTCCTCAGCAAATGCAATAACTTGGTCAGGAAAAGCATCCATAAGTAAGTTAATAAGATGCTTATAGATATTGGGGTAAATTAATTCAGGCAGAGCATAACCACGCTTCCAGTTCATTCTATCCCTGAGATCAGGAATCAGTTTTCCAAGTAAATCTTTCAGCGTTGGTTCAAGTGATTTTATTTCATCAACTTTCCCATCGACCTGATAACGCTTTATTTTTCCATTTAGGAAACATAAGTAATGGAAAATCTTTTTAATACTATCTTCCCAATGATGAGAAAACCCATATTTAGGCAACTCTGGAAACTGATTGGTAATATCAAGGAATCCTTGACATTCTGCATAAAGTGTAAGTTGATGAATAGATTGATGATCTAAATCGACCCCATTTTCCTTTCTAATGTTAAACTCTTCTTGTTGGGGATATACCTCCTGATAAAGTTTTTCAATTATATCTTCTCTGTTTGATCTTCCAGAAGGGTATACAATAGCATGAAGTGATAATCAGGATGCATACCATATTTATCAATTACATACTCCAGATTTTCAATCCAATCAGGAATATTATCAACTGCTTTTCTTTTTGGGCTTTTTTCTTGAAAATCTAAAGCGTGGTAAAGACTTATTGCAATAAATCCACTTGATTTATCATCAAATGGGAACTTGTCTTCTATTTCTTTGGTAAAAGGTGGAAGATTAAATCTCCAAATGAAATAGCCACTGTTATATGAACCTATATCATCTTTAAATTTATGTATTGTTTCTTTCGGATTACCACTCATTTCAATCATTTTAATCGCTGTTTCCTTCAAATGATCAAATTCATGAAAAGCCTCTTCAAATTCTGAATTAGAAGATAATGTAACAGCACTAAACTTTAACTGAATATATCTGTTGAATGAATCAGTATCAAATCCGCTTTCTACTATATTTTTACATGTTCGATTAATAGTGTTTAATAAAATTTCAGCTTCTTCATCTGCATCATACTCATAAAACTTTTGTAGTAGATAAAGAGCATCTCCATCTTCTGTTATTAATGTTTTATTACGAACTACATATCTGATGGCTTCTTCGGGCTTATTTAAAGCAAGCAAGGCATTCACAAGAAAGATGGCATTTTCGTGGAAAAGTGTATTGTATCTGAAATTTACCCGCTGTGAAAGAAGTAGTAAGGAAATAACCTTATGTGCTATTCCCATTTCTGCCGCAAGGCTAATAATGTGTTTAATGTCGGACAAAACGATGTCGGGATTTATACTATTCATTGCACAATCATCCACCCAAGTTTGATTGCATTCTTCTATTGCATTTTTTTTACCTTGATCATCACCATGTGCGAGATGATAAACCCGCTCAAAATCCCAAAATCTGTTTTGGGATGCTTTAATGCAAAGGCAGCAATGTTTGTATGTACTTGATTGTTTATATCCCCGCTCTTTTCATTTATAAAATCAGAAAACGATGTGATAAATACTGATAAAGTCTTTATCTCTCAGTAAATGTTGTATTTCCTTAAGACTTGTTATAAAATGGTGTTTTGTGGAGGCCGGAAGCAACTCCTGCAATATGCTTTTTGCACTGGAACTCTCAATCTTGCTAATGTAGCTGCTAGCCAGATTTCATCAGTTTGATTATCAAATTGCTGCCATATCTTTTCGTATAATTTTTGATTTCTCCTCCAATAATCGGTATAAATCGATCCAGTTATCTATAAAAAGTAAGATTTTCACTTTCCAATACGTATTTAATAAGATAGCGCAAATACAGGGGGTGACCTTCTGATTTTTGAGCTAGTTCATTTATTTGGATAGAATTTAGTTGCTTGTCTTTTAATTGTTTAGACAGAAATCTCTCAGCATTTTGTATTGATAAAGGAGTGACTTTTATCTCATTTGAGAGATTAATTGCTCTCCGAATTGAAGATGGCAGTACTTCCTGAGAAATACAAGAGAAGATAACTTTAAAATTCGATGGCAAATGTTGAGGTAAAACAGACAAGTATTCTTCGACTTTAGATTTACTAACATCATCTAAACCATCAACAATCAAAAATGCAATCTTTCCTTGCTGCTGATAATGGCTTGACAATTGTTGTATGACCGTGGATAGTGAATATTCTTTCGTTTAAAGTTGTTTCAGGTTTAGGCTTTGGAGGAGGGCTATTATACAATGCACGATAACAGACTTCTTCAATCCATCTTGTGAAAAATTCCGGTGTCGCTCTGATTTGTGTTGGGATTTCTTCACTCTCTGGTACTTTAACAAAGAAACGATCAATGATTACATGATTTTTATCCCTTAAATCTAATTGAGCCGAAATAGTGGTTTTTCCAGAAGCGGACTGCCACTTACCAAAAAATAACCTGAAGTAATCTGATTTGCGATGACTTCATTTATTTTTTCCAGCACTTCATCGTTGGGAGTATTATTGGAAATATCCTGCTCTATTGAATCCGGTATAGAATGTTCTTTAGTATTTACAATTACTATTTCATATTTAGCTAAAACTTCAGCAATATTTCGTACGCTTGTTGCTCCAAGTGTGCCGGCATTATCATATCCAATAACACCAGTTGCAAAACCATCAATAATTAGTGCTGAGCCAGATAATCCGAAAAAGTCTTCAAGATTAGCATATTGCTCACAAGCTAAATCCACATCCCATTTCGTCCCCTCATTAATCCGGGATACAGTACCATTATATCTTCCTCCAGAATTTACTCTTTGCACAGGAAAACCATAAGTCTCCCAATTTTCATTATACGGTATTTGTATATTTCTTAAGGGAAGTGAAGCTATATTGCTTGTTGTTTCCAATCTAGTTATGAGAACGGCAACATCTCGCTCTTGTATTCTTTCTAATATTTCAGCTTGGATCTCGGTATTATCTCCAAAATATAATTTAACAGATTCTCCTTCTGGAAGATTATGCTCGGCTGTAAGCAATAGTTGTTTTTCATTATCAACAAAAATGAAAAAAGCAGTGCCGGATTTATTACCACTCTTTATCTTTACAGTTGCCATCTCAATTTCTGTAGGATTTAATATTCTTGATGTCATAACGATAAGGTATAAGGGGCTTGATTTAAATAATGAATTGAGTAATTGTATTTTTTTTCCAGTCATCTCTATTAAAATATTCTGAGTTATTAGTAATATAATTGAACCAAATCTTCCGATGGAAATCTGCCGGGCGACTAATGATATGGGCTATGGTTTCTTTATCAGGATGATTATGCCTTCCCCCATTAGTAGAAATAAGATACTTAGGAGAATCAATTTTTTCTAATAAATTTTTACTAACATTATTGAAGCTTCCATGATGTGAAACCTTAATAAAATCAAAAATAATCTTACCATCGTTTTGATAATCGTTGAGTGATTGGGCAATTAAATTTGGGTGGGCATCTGCGAGAAAAAGTACTTTTCTTTCTTTAATTTGTAAGATAAAAGCGATAGAACTGCCGTTTGTAGGAGTAGTATCTTCTTCAAAAGGGAGTTGTCATAACTTCTGGATCGTTTCTTTTGCTGCAGAAATTGTCGTTGGTCGTTTTTTAGGCATTTCTTTTTCCCATGTCATAGCCATTTCAAAAGCATCATCATAAAATTCTGAACTGCCGCTATCATAGTTTGTCCCATATCTCAGTAGTTCCTCCTTCCATAAATTTTTGAGTTTCTCTAACTTCTCCTTATCAGGAGAGAGAAGAAGTAATTTTGCATTTTCGTCAACTATAATTTCCTTTTGAAAATCTATGCAGATTGCATTTCCATCAAAATCACTATTCCATGAATATTCTCCTTGCAAAATCAATGCTCCCACTGTTGTTCCTTGCTCGGCGCTAATTTCTCGCCCTCCTTTATCTCACTTTTTTTGCTGGATAACCTCTTTGAATTATCTGGTCAAGTATTTTTTCTTGATTTTTATCAATCCCTAATTGTTTTTTCTCGAAAAGATGGCGAAATGTATTGTGCCATATTTCTTTAATCTCGATAAATTTTTGAGAATTATTATCCTTCAGAAGTCTTATTGCACCTTGAATATATCATCCGCATCTATGTAGAGTAGAAATCAATTTTTCAAGAATTTCACCTTTCGTTCCAATTCTTGTTAAATCTTCTTTTAAATAGTTTTTTATTGTATCAGCGTAGCCGCAATCAATCAACAAATGCTTTTGTTCTTTTTCTTCTTCACCATAGCTTATCAAGAAACAGTCTCCATTTTTAGCTGGATACGCAACAATATTAGTATTCATTTTTCTAAGCCACTTTTAATAATTCGTCCTATGTACATCATCATTTTTAAATTTCTAATATATAAAATAGAATTAAGATAAAATAATCATTATTCTAATAATGATTTATTTTGCTACAGATATTAAAATTTGTTAAACATTTAATGTTAGATTATTATGTAAAAACACACATGATTTTAATTACTTCTTCCCAAACAATCCAATTACTACCAAGAAATCACGTTTAATACTATATACTGGTTTATGGATTTTTAAAGAATAATATATCTTTTTTATTGTTTATCGCGTTTTACTTAATACTATTAACTAGTTGTCTCCTTAAGTGGTCGATGGGGCTACAATCGAACACTTTATACCAATCTTAACCTTCTTTGATAGTTTAAAATAACCGATTAACTTAGATTATTTTTTTTGATGTATTATTCATTCAGAATCATTTAATTTATCAACTCTCTTTCTTTCTTCAATAGTTCTTTTGTTGTTAAATCATATATTAAAACATATTTTGATGTATCGACAACATAGTATATTTTATCCGTTTTGTGCAAAAAGAAGGTTCCGTCTTTTAGCTTTATGTCTTTTTAAGCGCAGCAGCTTTAATTTGTTTTGCATCCGCTCCCGCTGATGTAACTAGGAACAATCCAACAAGTAAGATAAGACCATACACTGAATATTTATTGATAAACAAATATAAAACTACAATTCCAAATGCCATAACTATATATAAAAGGGTTTGATACCGCATAAAATATCCAATACTACCTACGACACCAATAACTAGACATGTGAATGATATTATTCCAAAGTGAAGATGGTATTTCCAAAAACGGACAGAAATTACGCAGGCCGCAATGGCAAATACCATAATTAACATTGTAAACCAAAGTAATGTACCTTTTCTGTAGAGGATATAGTAAACATCATCAAAACTGTAGCAGAATTCAAAATAATCAACGTGAAATTCTTCAAGAAGTAATCTCCAGTATGTAAAAGCAGAAAGAGGAAGTATTAAAGCGAAAGTCGTGACAAGCCCAGTTATTTTCATTCCGGTTTCTTCTCTCCAATCGATTTGGTATCTTTCTGCTTTCTGATACTGAAGAGCTTCAAAAACTGTTGTGACTTTTTCGTATCCGGTATTAATTAATTTTTTCAAATTCATAATATTGTATTTTTTAAGGCTTTATTCCGTATTTCAACGCCCGTTACTTCATATCTTTATCTGCCAATAATTATGATACTACAGAAACTTGCAGAATATAATTAAAAAACAGAAACAGTATTTTTTGGTATCATCAAAATATTAAAAAACGAAGCAGACCAAATAAGAAACTAAGTATTATAAGGTTTAACATATTTAGTTTAAACTTTGTCAGCAAAAGCAGTGAGATCAGGCACCATCCCAATGCTATCCAATCGAAATTATTCACAGAAATCATTTTACCAGAAAACAAAATCCCTTCTCCCAGGTAAAATGCAAGATTTACAATAACTCCGACAACAGCGGCGGTTACTAATGACAATACAGCCTGTACAGTTTTATTTTTCTGACCTTTCAATTAATGGAGCTCCTATAAAAATCATAATAAAATTAGGGAGAAACGTAAAATAACTTGCTGCCAAAAGTCCAACGGTTCCCATTAGCAGGGAACCATTAAAGTGATTAAATCCAGCCATAAATCCAACGTACGATAATACAATAACCAAGGGACCCGGAGTTGTTTCCGCCAAAGCAAATCCATCTATCATTTGCGATTTTGAAATCCAAGCCAGTTTATTGGTAACCAAATTGGCTATATATGGAATAACGGTATAAGACCCCAATTGTCAAGAATGCTGATTCTGTAAATAGCAATGAAAGTTTTTGCCAAAATGGTTTATCGACAAGCAGAAACGTTACGCATAAAAAGGGAATAAGCCAGAGAAAGATAAAAACAGTAAGTTGTTTGATTGTTGTCTTTAAAGATTTTTTAGTTGGAGCTTGATGACTATTTACGTAATATAAATCCTCGTGATTATCAGTTTTATTCTTTCCGTTGTTCAAGAACATAAACTGGGGAGTTAAAAGACTTATTACTATTGACAAAAAGATAACTCCAAATATTATCCAAGGCGTAGAAATATGCAGAAAATAAGAACAAATGAACGAGGAAAGGGCTACAAAATAATGCAAAAAACTAAGTAGTGATTTACTTCCGACTTTCCATGTAGCAAAGATAATAATGGCGAGTACTGCTGGTTTTAAACCATTGAAAACGGATGTTAGCAATGGAGTATTACCATAAAGGGCATAGATAATACTCGAGACATAATAGAATAAGCATAGAAGGCAATACAAAAAATATACCTGATATAATACCACCTCTAACTCCATGTAATTTCCATCCTAGGTAAATTGCTAACTGATGTGCTTCAGGTCCAGGCAAAATCATGCAAGCATTAAGTGCGCTAAAAAACTTGCTATTGCTGACCCATTTCTTTTTTTCTACCAGAAAATCATGCATTATGGTAACGTGACCTGTTGTACCTCCAAAACTTATCCAGCCTAGTATAAACCAAAAACGGATTGCTTGTGAAAAACTTGGTTGTTGAAATTTACTTTCTTTTAGTATCTGCATTTATTTTTTACTTTCCAACTAGGTTTGTAGACCTCCCTATCTGTAGATTTTTGAGCCTTGTTTTAATTGTATTTCAATTAATTTAATCAAGACTTCCTTGATTGCTAAATTAGGTAAAAGCAAAAATAAAACCTAAAATCTAACCTAAAACTATGTTTTTAAAGTAAAATCAATAGTTTTATTTTGTGTCGGTAGTGATTAATCTGTTTATATAGTTGATTTTCTATTTATTAAATGAAGTCAAATAATGCACTCATTTTTTTTAAGTAGGTAATTAGCACTTACATTTACTGTTGAGTAGAATAGTGCCTATTAGTTATTCTATAGTATACTTTAAAATTAGTTGAAATAGTAATTAAAAACCTCGCGCCCGCTTGCATGAACTGCCAATAAAGGCATGTTCTGTGCAAGGGGCGCATCCGATAGAACGCCCCGCAATTGTCCCGACGAAGGAAGTGCAATTGTGGGGCGGATGGGCATCAGCCACCGATATCGGTTCTGACCTGAAATTACTCAAATTCAAAAAGAATCCCCTTTGGGTTGTCATGCCTTCACGGAATAGTTTCCAAAGTAAAGAAGCCCCCATACTAGCTAGTGTAGCATTAATAAATAAATCCTGTTTTTCGAGTGCTTCGGCAAGGGAGCAACTTGGCTCATTGTTTTCGGTCTGCGCTTCTAACAGTTCTTTAAATTCATCGGTAACCATAGGAAGATTGGATACAGTCCTGTATAGATTGGAATTGGGTTGTCTGATTTCTCCAATAGTTGACAATAGGGCTTGTCCTATATTTCGGGAATTACCAAGGTCAAGCCAATACAGTGATTTATTGCGTTCCCAACTGCTGTTTTCTGCACAGTCCTGTACTACTTTTGCAATGTCAAATCGTGCCGATACGGTATCGACACAACTGATGTACATATTTGCTTTTCCACGATTGGGTAGAGATTTTTGAGATTCGCAGTAGAGAACTGCTCTGTTATGGCTTTCCAATTCGTACCAAAAAAACAATTGGTTCGGTTAATCAGTGCTACCGATTTGTACAAACCTACTTCGGTATCTGCAAAAAGCTGTCGCCCCTGATTGGCTTGGGTTATCCTATCATCATCGTATAAATTAACCTGTAATCCTGTATGCCCTAAAGCCATAAGGCGGTGGTTTTTAATTATTGCGAGTTCTGTGAGCATCCTGCTACCTGTCCCTCCTGCACCAATAAGATTTATTGTAATTGGATTGGTTGGGTTTATCAGGTAATTATCGGTGTAATGCATTGGTTTTAATGTGTTCATGACAGCAGTTTATTAAGGGTTAAACCATTTTTTATTAGCACTTTCATAGGGAACTTTTTTCGGGTATTAATAAGACTCTGCCACAACTGAATGATGTTTCCTTTTTTTACAGGGCTTTTTTCGCTAATCAGGTGGCTGAAATAACTATTAAAAAAATACTGCTCCCACAACTGAATAAATTCTTCCAATAGGCAATCGGCTTTAATATTAGACTGAAACGGTTCCCATGCAAACCCTACCATCGGAGTATAAATTAAAATAAGGGGCATTGTATAAAGGGGTCGTTTCGGTAATGGCTACAGTTTCCCCCAAAGCATACATCGACAGCGTGTTTTTAGAGGCTTTCCAAAGCAAAGGAGGTATTGACGCTTTGCCGTTGGAATACCCAAGCTATCAACAAAAAACAAGTCTACCTTTTGGGATGGTGTATGCCAAATGGCATAGCCATCGTGGTTGGGATTGATGTACAGTACATTTTTGGGAAGTAATCCTAAAGGTTTCAAAAAGTTGCGTTTGAGTTCGTCAGAAGTATCTAAAGCATTAGCAAGCTGTGTACTTTCTTTTACGCTCAGTGGATGGGCATTGGTGGGATAGCCATTTTTATCCATGTCGTAGCTTTCCACATAAGTAGTCTTGTCAGACGAATTTTTCTGATAGATTACCAAGGCTTTTACAGGAGTGTATAATGTTCCGAAATCGGCTGTTATATCTTTCATGGTATATAGTTTAAAAGGGTACATAGTTCATTAATCAAAGGGAAAATTCGGTATTCAAAATCAAGTAGCTCTTTTGATGGACTGTTTTCGCTATCATAGATTTGCTGTAGTGTGGGTTCTTCGATTTCCCCACATTCATTAAATTCATCATTGACAACACGAGCAATGTTCTCATACAACAAACCATCGGTGTCCGCTATAAAAGAGATGTATTGTTCTGCGTGTATGATGCTATCATCTTCATCCAGTTTGGGATTCAGGGTATTTCGGAAAATGCTGGCATCGGGATAATCACTTAAGAGCGCAAATGCTTTTTGTGCCACGTTAAGGCAATCCCAACCAAAAGAAGACGTTGGCTTGTAGGTATCGATTCGCTGTTTAAAAACATTCAGATGATAGGGATTGTATATTTTTCAGTAGCATTATATCCCCATATTGGTTTGCCTCGTTAAATTCTGAAAATTCACGGTTCGCATGTTCATTATCGCAATTTTCCAAATCATCTATCAACCATTCTTCCATACACTGGTACTGATAAAATAGATAGGTATGGTTTTCTCTATAATACGGAATCCCTGCAACATGGTAGAGATAGCTAAACACCGACAATAAAAGTTCAGCAGTCTGTTTCTGTTTTTTGTCCTGCAACAATCGGTACAAAAGGAGTACTGCAATATAATACAGGGTTGTACCTGTATTATAACTGTGATTGGTTGCCAGTTTTATCATTCCATTATCGTCCTGCATAATGACAAGTTCAATGTCCTGTCCTGATTTTTTTAGTTGTCTTTGAGCGTACTTATGCGCTAACAAGATATTGTACGGATAGGGTTTGCGCTCTACTTCTATCTGTTCGAATCCGTACAATCCTGTCAGGATGTTCAACGAATCAAAAAATCCTTTTTCAGTTGCTTCGGAATTTGGCATTTTTTCACCTTGTTCGTATAACGGTAAAAACTGGTGTTTTAAAAAACCATCGGTAAGAGTTCCAAAGGTACTGAGGTGGGTTTGTTGTTTTTTATTTCCTGCGCATCGGGCAAGCGGTTGGTGTTTTTCTGCCCAAGCGCCTAACTGTTGGTGTAGTTTGCATAGTTTTTTCGTTTTTGGCAATCTGATACTGCCTGTTATGGATTTCGTTTTCATGGTTTATCCTTTTGTTCCGATTTGCGATACAAATCTGTATTGTACGGCATCATCATTTATTACAGGTCCTTCGATGGTTGCTGTTGTTAGTATGGGATAGGTCTGCGCATAAAAATTCAATACCGCTGGGGCTGAATGAGGCGCACGGATCGGCAAGTTTAATATCGTGTTCTTTATCCTTAAAGGAAAAGACTCGCTCTAGTAATGTGGTTGTTAACATGGTGCTGAAGTGTTAGGGTCGTTAAAAAGGTCAATGGGAAACTTATCGGAAAGTTCTGCTTTTCGCTTGTGGATGATGTCCTTATGTTCGGGATATACGTCTGCTTGTGGCACTTTCATCCATGCTTCTTTAAATTTCCCAAGGGAGTTCCTTCGAGTTCATCGGCTTTCTTCATCGCTTCTTCGTATTTTTTCTGCATTTTCGGTTTTCTCCTTGCCCATCTTAAGGATGTTGTCCTTTTCCATTTGAGAACTGATTTTTGCCTGTGCTGATTCTTTTAGGAACTGTTCCATATTGGCAAATAGCTGTGCCGTATCTTTTACAGGTTGTGCGATAGCCTCAAAAAATCCTGCGTCCAATTCTTCGGCTGTGCCTTTAAGCAGTATAGGCGGTACTTTTTTACGTGCCTCATCGCCAATGGCATCATTAAAAAACAATACCGATACAATAAGCCTATCGGCAGTTTCTTTGACTATGTTTATTTTCCAGTCACCTGCAACCTGCAAGGCGATTAGGGTTTGAAAGAAATTCATGTTGTTCTATTTCCAAGTGAATAAAAAAGAAGGGACAGACAGGATGTGCCTGTCCCAATTTATTAATTGAGAATTAACATATCTGCACCTTTACTTGCAAAATCCATACACAAATTGAATGCGGACTGTGTGCGTAGCTGTCCTGTTCCTCCCATTAAAAGAGAGGTTAGTTTGGCTTCATCGTCTTTATAGTTTCGGACATGCTGAAAGTAACCTGTTACAGCATTGTACGCCCCCAAACACGTACTTTTGTGGTATCCATGAGTTGTGTAGGGTCACTCATGGCATACTCAAAAGCACTATCAACCATATTAGTAAAACAGGTAGAAAGTTCGTCTTCTTTACCGTCCTGTATGGATTTTAAAACCTCCTTGTTGGGAACAAGAGCGAACGAAATGAGCTTTTTAACCTCTTTATCTGTGATGCGCACTTTTGTCCAATCGTTAAAAATACTTTCCATTTGTGCCGATAACATATCGGATATGCCCATTACCTTATGTGCCTGTTCCAAACGTTGTTTGGCATTGGACGTATGGCGAATACGTACCGTGTTGGTTTTGTTGTTCATAGCGGCATTAAGGGTATTGGCGCATACAATTCGGATGGGGGTAAAAGCGGCTGTTATACTTCCGCTTCCGTCGTGTGAGGTGGTAAGGAACAGGTATTTTTCGATAAGGTCTTCATTGCCGACCCTAATGTAATCAGGTAGTTTAGCGGTTATAAAAATGCGTTCGCCTTTACCCAAAGCCCCTGCGGTTTCGTCTCAAGAATACCTTCACCACCAACGATGCTATCAAAAAAAGAAAAGGCATCCCTGTTCTGTACGATTTGGTAGTCCTTCCCCACTACACCCAAAACGGCATTGTTATCAGTACGTACCGTGCTGAAATAATTCGGTAATTCGATTTTTATTGTGGGTGGTTTCATTATTTACAATAATTTCCTGAGAATACGGTGTAAATAGCTTACGTTTTTCGACTTCGTAATTGAGTCCTGCATGCGCAATAGCTTCTGCGCTTGTTGGGTAGTCTGAAATTATCTGCCCTAAATTGTGCCATGCTTTTTCTTTTACGCTGAAAAAACTGTGTTTTTGACTTTGCTCGTTGTAATTTATATTATGTGCCATGATATTTAAATTTAGAATGTTATTGTTTGAATGGATTAAAAAAGGCAGGTCGTCTGCGGGTTCTTGTTTTACTCCCTCGTTGGATTGAGGTGTTATTTCGGTTTGGGTCTGTTCTGCTTTTTTGGCAAAAGCCAAAATTTTAATGTTGTTGGTATGAAACGTAAGGCTACCCAAAGCTTTAACCATCGCTACTGCTGTATACATTCAGACCGATACGCCCGAATAGTTGTACGAGTGCGCCTTTTTTAAGCCACTCGGCTGTCTTTGCGCTTAACCAATACGAACAATCAATATAGGTGGTGATTTCCTTTACCTCGGAACTGTTTTTGGGTTTGTAACTGTCATTGATGGCAATTGAAAAATTGACCACCTCTTTGTCACTCTTCACTTTGTAAATTGTGGCATCTTTTGTAATGCGTCCTGTGATTTCCATGATGTAAAATTTTAATGATTACTACTGTTTTGATTTCTTCTCCAATCCCTTAAAAAATTGTTTTCAAAAGAAAAAACGGGAAAAAAGAAAGCAAGAATCAAGTGACCAGTTAACGGATGCGGAGTGCTATAAGTCCCGAAGGGTGGCGCAGCCATTATGCGCATGCAGCATACGACGGGCACTATCTTGGCTGCCCTTTTAGTCCGTTTCGAGTGAAAGCTTTAAGTAAAATTTCTTAATGTACTTTTAATAGAAATATCATATATCTTATCACATGTAAAATCAATAAATGATAATGAGTTAAGAAAAGTTTGCGGACAGTTCCTACAGATTAGAATTAAAAATTGACGCTAGAATAACCTATGGAATGCTTTCCAAAAATTCATATCCTGAGTAAAGGAATTTTTATTCAATTTTTAGAAAACTAGTTTGCTGTTATTTTTACGAAAAATTGACCTTTCTAAAAAACTAAATAATATGATAATCAGTAAATTGCATAATAGTATGAAAATCATTTTTTTTATACGAAATTTATTATATTTTTGCAAAAATCATAAATACAATCGTAATGAAAAAAGTTTTATTTTTATTTAGTGCTATCAGTTTAGTACTAACTTCTTGTTCTAGTTCTGATGATGACAATGGTGGTGATAATTCTAATGTCGAGAATACAATTTTCCCTAAAACCGAAAAATACACTTCTACACTTTCTCCAGAAGAGAATTCGACTGTTACCTATGCTTATCAAGGGAACAAAATTGAAAGTCTTACCTACAGTGGTGGTGATAAAACAACCTTTTCATATACAGGAAATGTAATTACCAAAGCAGAGTCTTTTGAAGGTGGTGTATTAAAAACAACTACAAATTTCACTTACGAAAACAATAAACTGAAGTCTTATATTGAGGTTCCTGCATCAGCAGATTCTGCCAGCCTAAAGAAAAGCTATACTTACAATGCTGATGGAACAATTTCAACTGTTACAGTTATGATTGATCCTACCACACTAGTAGAAACACAAGAATCATCAAGTGTATTTACTTTAGATGCCAGAGGAAACATCACTAAAGTTGTATTTAATGATTATATCAATGTAGTTGAGTATGATACAAAAAATAATCCTTTTAAAAATATTTTAGGATATACTTTGTTATTGGATGCAGGAATTTTTGATAAAGACGTAAATACACCTAATAATTTCACTAAAATAACAGAAACAAAAAATGGAGAGAACGTAGGAACAACTACTTACGTAAACACATATGATGGCAATAACTTTTTGACAAAACAAGTTAGTGGTGGTGAAACGTTCGAATATACTTACTAGTATAAAAAACTCTTAACCTCACAAAAAAATAGGCTGTTCGATGAACAGCCTATTTTTTTGTGCTTTGAAACCAAATTCTGAGAAATATAGCAGTTTCCATATAAACACTCTCTATGTCTTAAAAAAGAAAACCAGCCTATAAGTAAGCTGGTCTTCAATAACAATGGTATTTGGAAATTATGACTACTTCTACTTTACTTAAAACAAAATCAACAGCTATCAATACGGAACTTGAATTTTTAATTAAACCATTTTGTTCCTCAAAATTTAGTAGTGTGACCTTATTAAATCATTTTATTTATTTGTACGAAAATACATAAATTAATACGCAAATTCAAGTTTATACTTATTTCTGTTTGACTTTAACATATCTGCTTCAGATAATACCTTAACTATCAACAGTTTTAAATTTAAACCATCTTTTGCCTAGGTAAATTAATTTCAGATTCTGAAGGATAAGGAGCACGATGTGTCATACTCACATCTTCTCGTATATGCTCGTGTGCTTTAATTGTCTGTCACTCGTATTTGAATATCGCGGATCAGGTATAAATGGCATCTTTGCCATTTTTGTTACCGTTACCGTTGGAAAATGATACTCTACGGCAACATTTCCTAATAGTAGATAACAACCACCACCTTGGAAAGGATATCTGTCCAGACTATCTGGGAAATGGGCTGTATCGAAATACTCCCCTTCTGTATCAATCCAAGTGCCAAAATACATGGTACCTCTTTTGGTAGGCACATGTTTTCTGGAAATGAGATAAGCGAGCATTTTTACTGTTTTCTTGTGATGACTCACTAAATCCTTTGCCATCACAGCCCCTCTGTATGGAGTTTGTAAAAGATCAAAAGGAGTACACGATACAGGGAAACTAAGTAGTTCAATTTCATCAAAGGCATCTTCATAAGCAGAGCGTTCGAGTACAGGTAGCTTATATTCTTTGACTGGCTCCTGAAGTAGCATGAGGTTTCTATTTTCAGGCTTAAAATTCACCAATATCAATCGGGCTATTACCAGCAATTGATTTTTTGTTTTACCAGTAAAGCGAAAAGCACCGATAAAAATCAAAATCTGAATGCCTTCAATACCAATTGGAATACGATTGATAAAATCTTCCAATGATTTAAAGTCCCCCCCATCCTCTCGATTGGATATAATAAGATGCGCCAGTTTAGTTTCTAAACCCTCTAAATGCATCAACCCGAGATAAACATCAACTCCGTATAGTGTTGCTTCGTATTCGCTTTTATTGACGCAGGGATTATGTATTACTGCTCCAGACATTCGAGCCTCATGAACATAGACTTCGGTCCTGTAAAAACCACCTTGATTATTGATAACGGCTACCATGAATTCCAGGGTAATGTACTTTCAAATAAAGACTCTGATAACTCTCTACAGCGTAAGATGCCGAATGCGCTTTACAAAACGAGTACCCGCAAAGGATTCGATCTGGCGGTATATTTCTTGACTCAATGTTACAGGATGCCCTTTTTGCAGGCAAGAAGCAAAGAAATTATCCTTTACTTTTTGTAAAGCTGCTTTAGAACGCCCCTTACCGCTCATAGCGCGACGCAGAATATCTCCGTCGGCAGCTGGTAAGCCCTCCATAATACAAAGCAATCTTAATGACATCTTCCTGATAGACCATAATGCCATAGGTTTCTCCCAATTGCTCTTTAAAAACTTCATGAAAATATTCGAATTTATCGGGATGGTTATGACGAAAAATATACTCTTTCATCATTCCAGACTGGGCTACTCCAGGACGAATAATAGAGGAGGCCGCGACTAGTATTTTATAATTATCACAATTCAGACGGCGCAATAGTCCTCGCATAGCGGGGCTTTCAATATAAAAGCAGCCAATGGTCTTGCCTGTAGCCAAATAGGTATTGCAAACAGCCTCATCTTTGGATAACGCCGTATTCCGAATATCTACCTTAATTCCACGGTTCTTTTGGATAAGTTTCACACTATCATCAATATGACCAATACCTCTCTGGCTTAGAATATCAAATTTTTCAAAACCAATATCCTTGGCGATGTGCATGTCAAAGAGCACAATAGGAAATCCTTTGGGCGGCATTTCCAGCAGGGTATAATTGGTGAGAGGTTCTTCGGAGATTAATATCCCACAGGAATGCATGCTGCGCTGGTTGGGGTATTTCTCGAGCAACATCCCATATTGCTGTACATACTTCACCACTGAATTGTCATCGTGGAGTGCCATGGGATTTTTAGCCAGTACATCGAGTTCTTCTTTGGGGAGCCCAAATACTTTTCCGACTTCTCTAAATATCGAGCGGTACTTGAATTCTACATTGGTTCCACAAAAAGCCACATGGTCTGCGCCATAGCGATTGAAAATATATTCAAGGATTGTATTGCGTTCTTTCCACGACCAATCAATATCAAAATCTGGAGGGGTTTTACGATTGAGGTTCAAAAAACGCTCAAAGTATAAATCCAATTCTATAGGACAGATATCTGTAATCCCAAGACAATAACTCACAATACTGTTTGCACCACTCCCCTGCCCTATATGCAGAAAACCACAGCTATTGCTATAGCGGATAATATCCCATGTGATTAAAAAATAACCACTGAACTCAATTCATCAATCACACGTAGCTCCTTCTCCACCCGCGCTTTTGCCTGTAAATTAGTCGTTCCGTACCTCCACACTAATCCTTGCTGAGCAAGGGTTGTAAGCAAAGCCATATCACTAGTTCTACTATTGGTATAGTATTTTTTATTTTTTGGTGTTTTAAAATCAAATTCGAAATTACACTCGTCTATTATTTTTTGGGTATTTTGGATAATCTGAGGATAATTCGTGAATTGGGCAAGCAAATCTTCAAGTGGTACCATTACATCCGAAGTGCTACAATAATCCGACTCGGAAAGCTTTGATAGGATAACATTGGTATCAATAGCCCGAAGAATTTTATGCAGATTAAATTCTTTTTTAATCCGAAAGGTTACAGGCTGAGAAATGACCATTTTATCAACTCTATTTTTCCAATGAGAACTGAATAGTTTTGGAAGTTCTTCGGGACGAATACCGATGTATTCATTTTCTTTCAGAGTTATTGGGGCGTTCTCCAAGGAATAGATTATAATAACCGATTTGAATTCAGGTGCCTCTAAAGACAAGGTTGTATTATCAAAGTTATGTTTGGTCAAAAAACGATTCATCTCTGCAAGACCTTCACTATTTTTGGCAAGCCCAATATATCGCAGTTTATGATTGCATCTAAATTCAATTCCAACAAGTGGTTTAATTGAAACTGCATTACATGCTTTGATAAAATCATAAATTCCAGTTACGGTGTTGATGTCTGTAAGAGCCATGGCTTTTACATTACATGCCACAGCTTGCTGTACCAAATCTACAGCGGAATAGTCCCATAGCGCAAGGAATGGAAAGAATGACAATTGAGATACATGGCTAGTGTATTTAAAAAATGGAACTTACAAAAAGATATATTTTGAATTATTGATTTACGTTTTAAAATTGCTGCTTTGTTGTTGGGTTTAACGAAGCCCCTGCACACCGCATAACGGCATCAAATCCATAGCGGCTTTTCATTTTATCCATTGCCTGATATAAGGTAACATTTCTTCGGTATCTTCAAAGAGATTAATTTGATAGGTTCCTCGAACAAGTCCACTAAAACGGATTCCAATCAGGCTCAGTCGCATCCGGCGCTGGTAGAGCTTGTCGAAAAGATCCGTCACATTCTTGGTCAGCGTATGATCGGCAGAGGTATAAGCGATACGACATTGTTTGGTCTCAGTATCAAAATTGGCGTAGCGGATTTTAATCACTACAGTTGAGGTAAGCCATTGCTCAGAGCGCAGTTGGAAGGCTAATTTTTCGACCATACCCACCAGGATGCGTTTAAGTTTTATAATATCAATAGTGTCTTGAGAGAAAGTATGTTCGGTTGATATGGATTTTCTCTCTGTATAGGGTTCCACAGGATTATGATCAATACCGTTGGCTTTCTTCCAGAGTTCTGTACCATTTTTTCCAATCATTTGCTGCAAAACTTCTGAAGGCATTTCAGAGAGTGTTTTAATGGTTCTGATCCCAATTCGTGAGAGTAGCTGAAAAGTCTTATCACCCACCATCGGAATCTTCTGAATAGATAAAGGATTTAAAAAGGGCTGTACCATATGCTCAGGAATCTCCAAATTCTGTTTTTGTTTTCCCTCTCCAGTACCAATTTTAGAAACTGTTTTATTCACTGATAAAGCAAAAGTCAGTGGTAATCCTGTTTCTTTGGTAATGGTTTGAGCCAGTTCACTTAGTCCATTTATAACTACCATAGAATTTGTCCATACCGGTTATATCCAGATAAAATTCATCAATACTTGCTTTTTCGACTATGGGTGCTTTCTCTTGAATTATTTCTGTAATGGTATGCGATAAGGTGGAATACAATTCCATATCGCCTTTCATCACTTTTGCCTGAGGGCAAAGCCGAAGTGCCATCTTAATAGGCATGGCCGATCGCACTCCAAAAGTACGAGCCTCATAGGAACAAGAAGCTACCACTCCCCTGTCCCCACCTCCAATAATCAGAGGTACTCCATTAACGCTGAATTGGTCAGCCTTTCGCAGGATACAAAAAACGTATTCATATCAATATGTACAATTGACCTTCCCATAATCCTCTTCCTTTTTATACGGAACAAAATTAGTACAGATTATAACAAAAATACTTATATTTGTTGATACAAATTGTAACAAAACTAACATGTCTTTATTTTCTGACAATATCAAAAGCCTTAGAGCAAAAAGGAAGTTTCTCAGGAAAAAGTCGCTGAGAGTCTTCTTATTACCCGGGGACGCTACGCCAAGTATGAAGACGGAACCTCTGAAGCACCGTATGAAATCCTAAAGAAAATAGCGCACTATTATCAAATCAGTATCGATTTGTTGCTTTCTGTAGATGTTCGGAAAATACCGATGGATGATTTGCTGAAATTGGAAAACAACAGATTACTGCTACCGATTACTGTTGATGCAGCAGGAAAGAATTATATTGAAGTAGTTACCCAAAAAGCAAAAGCCGGGTATTTGAATGGGTATGCCGATCCTGAATTTATCGAAAACTTACAGCAGATTTCTTTACCTTTTTTAGGACCATGGGAAACACCGGGGTTTTCCTGTGGAAGGAGACTCTATGCCACCACATGAAGATGGTTCAATTATTATAGGCCGCTACATAGACAAATTGGGAGAGGTAATGGATGGCAAAACCTATATCATAATCACCAAAAGCGACGGTATGGTTTATAAAAGGCTCAATAAAAAATAAAAGAAACACGCTGGTTTTAGAATCGGACAATCATTTTTATCCTGATTATGAAGTCAAGGCTTCTGATATTCTTGAGATTTGGGAGTATGAATGTAATATCGGCAAAAGCGACCAAAAACAAGAATCATCAGATTTTTCAAGTCTTAGAGACATGCTTTTAGAATTGAAAAGGGAAGTCAAAGAGTTGAAGAATTAATTTCTACCAAAACTTGATTAAGGCAGGAATCCCATTATTTCTATTCCAATAATTCTTTAAGCTTTTGCTTTAGTAATTGTTTATGGGTAACTGGATTCTATATTCAGCAACCATCGTAGAGGATAAACTTCTATTGAGTGCATACTCGACAACCTTACTGTCTTTATCTGTACATAACAATATTCCAATACTTGGGTTTTCATGTGTTTTTTTCACGTCACGATCTAATGCTTCAAGATAAAAATTCAATTGTCCCAAATGTTCCAGTTTGAATTTATCGGCTTTGAGTTCAAAAGCGACCAGACATTGTAATCCTCTGTGGTAGAATAATAGATCAACATAAAAATCGCTATTACCTACCTGTAGTTTGTATTCCTGATCGATGAAGATAAAATCTTTACCTAATTCCAGAATGAAATTTTTCATTTGTTTAATGAGTCCCTGTTGTAATTCATTCTCGCTATAAGATTCTGGAAGGTTTAAAAAATCAAAAATATAACTGTCCTTGAACGTATTATTAACCTCAGGATGTATTTCTCGCACCACTGGTGCGAGTTTTGAATTCCCAAGCATTGTTCTTTCAAAAAGACTGGATGAAATCTGGCGCTCAAGTTCTCTTTTGCTATAATTTTCATTTTTGGAAAAGTTTAGATAAAACTCGCGTTCTTCTACTGTTTTACATCTTGAAAAGATAATCAGATTATTAGACCAGTTAATTTCTCGCACCAGTGGTGCGAGTTTTGGTGTATCCTTATAAATCTCATAAAACTGTCTCATACGCCAAAGATTCGCATCTGAAAATCCTTTTAAATCAGGCTCGCTTTTCTGTAAAAAATCGGCTAATTCTTTTACGACTGATTTCCCCCACTCTGCTGTTTCGATACGATTGTGAATGTACTGTCCAATATTCCAGTATAGGTTAATCATTTCAGTATTAACTGCAAGAATAGCTTTTGATTTGGATTGTTTTATTAATTGGATAATATCGGTAAATTGTTCTTGTATCATTATTTCTCCCTTTAAATTGTTATTTTTTATCACTTCTTAATTACTAAATGCCTTAGCTCGTAATCATTTAATAATCTTTCTTTTTCAGAATAAATAATATCCTTGATGTCCTTTTTTATTTGCAAATAGTTGCGTTGTACCATAGCGTTATCAACTTTTCGAATAACAGGAATAGCTACATAATTATCCTGTTCTTCTTTCAATGCTTCATGGTTATTTACAATTTCAGAATGGAATGTTTTGAGTTCTATTTTACAATCAGGGTCATCCGCTACCATACCCACTAATTCACCGGAACTAAGTCCGGAAATTTTGGATGGAGGTACTGCGGATTCCAATTGTTTAGATCTACTTATAGAAGTATCTCCGCTATTAATGGAAAGACTTTCTCTGTCCTGCATAATTTTTCCAAAACGCTCTGATAATTGTTTGGCAGTATCACCTGTAACCTGTCCACTGACTACGTTTCCAACAATATTCATAATCACATCAGCCTGTTCTCGTCCATAGTCTTTACGCAGCTGGCTAAAATCCTGAATCCCCAAACAAGTAGCCACTTTATTACTTCTTGCCGTGGCAATCAAACTATCCATATTGTTGAGGTAAATTGTTGGAAACTCATCGAATATTAGGCTGCTTTTCTGCTTATTTTTCTGGTTCACTTGTTTTACCAATCGGTTTACGTATAGCGATAATACAGCCCCATATATTTGAATTTTCTGCGGGTTATTACCCATGCATACAATCTTGGGTTCTTCTGGATTATTGATGTCCAAAGTGAAATCATTACCTGATAAAACATAATACAATTGCGGGGAGGAAAGCCTTGCCATAGCAATTTTAGTAGAGGCAATTTGCCCCTCCAATTGGTCCATCACATGGTTAAGATAAGCATTCACAAAAGGATTAATGAGCACCTCAATTTCTTTTTCAGCTCTAAGTAAGGTAAACAGGCTATCATAATCCGCCTGCATGAGTTCAATCACATGAGGAAGGGTGCAGAATTCTCCGTCCTTGTATTTTTTTAAATACCATATTATGGCTGAGAGAAAATTAATTGGTGATTCTACAAAAAAATCTCCTTGTCTTTTTATCCATTCCTTGTTTAATCCTAACAGAATAGTACGTGCAGATTCTGAAGCATCTGTAATATCACTCATAGCTGAAGGATCTAATGGGTTACATCGGTTACTTCGGGTCAAATCATCAAAATTAATAACATAAAACTTTGGTACTATTGGATAAAGATGTCTGTATTTAAGCCACGTATTATAGACGATTTTCGTCAGATCATCAAACTTGAAATCATAGACGAACATGGTGAATTTTTTACAGATGTGCTGGGTGATTACATGACGTATGACAAAATAGGATTTTCCAGAGCCAGGAGTACCAGAAACTAGTAAACCCCGAAACGGATTAATGATGTTTATCCAACTGTTTCTTACCTTATCCTTTAAATGGTATCGAGCTGGGAGGTTGATGGAATATTCATTTTCCAAAAGTCTTTCTTCTTGCGGGAAGGTTTCATTTTCGGTATTAAAAATATCCTTGTTATTTAACCTGTTTTTTATAATTCTGGATAATAATGTCCCTCCTGTGAGCATTAAAAGAAAACCACTGGAAGTAATGGTCATGTAGGCAATTGCTGCCAGCATTAATTCTATTTTTAGGTATAATGAAAGGTAACTTATAAAGTAAATCAGAAATCCCGTAACTATATAAGCAAAAGCTGTTTTGTAATTTAGTTTTTCATCTTTTCGTCCTTTAGCTCCAATTAGTGAGATTATTAAAAATCCCAGTGCAAGGGGAAGAAAGGTTTGGATTTATGGAAATTACTGAACAATCCTGTATAGTAAATATTCCTCATAATTTTATCACTCAATCCGAAGGTAAACAAATGCCACTTTCCAAATGCGGCATAACAGTAATAATAAAAATGGATTGTTAAAATAGTAATAACTGATAGTCTTGTCATATCCAAGATCTTTTCTCAGTGCCTGTTCGTTTCTCCTGTCTGCATAGCCATAATTTCAAGTTTTATCGATTATTAGACTGTCCTCTTCTTCTTTTTTTCTTTTTTTTTTCAGCTCGTACGGAAGGTAATTAGCCGTTTGTTGCGACTTTCGTGAGCATCTCTGCTAATTGTGCCATTATAGTGCTGGATCCTGTGTATTTGTCATCCCTAAAATCATCACCAAACAGCGTTGCAATAATTTCCGATTTAGGTGCTTCAAATGTGATTGCATGTGATTTTTCTGTTATTAAACTTACCCTGTTTTGCTCTACCTGACTAATCGATGCACAGCGTTCCTGTATTGCTTTGGCACTGTATTGTTTTCCCAATATACTACCGTTAAAAACACATTTTTGTGGTATGGTCAACGTAGGTAATACCATAAAGTAATCCTTCTGCATTTTTTCTAAAAACTGTATCGATTCCCTCTTTCTCCAGTAGTTGCGCTAATTCTGTAAGTGAAATTTCCGTTCTTAAAAATGCCATATCAATGGCGTTTTTTACCCTTCTTATGTCTAAGACTTCATTTGTGGTATTGGATGCAAATTTTCCCTCTAAAAATTTCAGAGTTGGTTTGTTGTAAAAAAGACTTGCTTTTATAGGCACTCCAATAGGTTTTCCTGTATCATCGAGTATCCTGTACATTAATCCTTTTGCTTTAAACATTCTTGAATCATCATTACCTGGGTCTGCTAAAACATTGTATTGTTTCAGCACTGCATTGAGTTCTGGAAGACTGGTATATTTATAAGAGTAAAGTACTTGATCCAATACATTTGTAATAGCCTTTTTTGATTCGCTTCGCCCATACTGAATCTTTCCTGAGGTGATTGGCTTAAGTTCGAAATTCTGACTGTTTTTATTCCCTTCTGCTTTAACAAGTCCAAAGAGTTTTTCAATTTCTTTTCTTGCTGGTTCAGATCGGTTTTTACCAATATTTTGCATGTCAATTCGTGTGCCATCTCTCTGGACATTTATCGAAACCAGATGGATGTGCATATGACCGGAATCGTGATGCTGATATACTAGATAAGGTTGTTCACCAAAACCTATCTTTTCCATATACGAATCAGCAATAGCCATTAATTTTTCCTTAGAATGATTTTCTGACGGATCAAAATTGATTGAAATATGTACACTGTTTCGTTTTACATTTTCATTTAACTCCAGCTGTTTCAAAAAACGATTCAGTTTTATAGTAAGTCCCATTTTATCCACATCAATCGGGTAATTTCCGGCGCCTATACACTCCGCCACACTCTCTTTTACTTTGTTTTCATTGTAATAGAAAACCTTATGGATAGAGTATCCCGTTTTTATGATCGCAACCATCTTTCCGAGATTTTCTGGATGTAATTTTTGATTTCATCTATCTTATCAAAAAGATTTTTCTTGTCGAGTTCAGCACTTATAATCCATACTTTAAATTCCGGAATTTGATTTAGGGTATGTAGTTTTTTTACCGCCTGATTGTAGTTGTTTCCAATACCATTTAATTGTTTAAACAACTGCGTCATTTCATGAATCATATCATCTAATGACTGATTCCTATAAGTGATGTTTATAGATTTATCAAATAGGTGTTTGCGAATGTAATCGCTCAGCTTACGGCAAGTACTAGCTTTCCATTTTCGTTCCATTTTCGCATACTCTTCGGAGGTAAACCGTACCCCGACAATGCGTGTTCTGTTTGAATTTTCTCTTTTCATCATCTCTCTTCTTCATTATTATCAAACTCTTTTTAACCTTTCAGTATCACTGCTAACGAGTCCCGAGTGTATAGCAGCAAGAAGCTGTTGTTTAACAACAGGAACATCTTGCCGATTGCAGGAACGTTGCAATCTTCCTGAAACTTTAAAGGTTCTGTAGACATTGCTGAATTTTTAAAATGTTCCAAATTCAGTTTTTCCATTTATTGCTTTTTTATACTGTGTAATCTATTAATTGTATTATTCCGGAAACTCAAAACACTACTGATACAGTCATTAAAATTTTAGTATTTTTTATAAAAACTATTTCACTTTTATTTTTAGAACTCAAGGAAAGTGCGCACTGCATGTAATTCTGAACTGTTGTAACTAGGGAATCATAATGCCAATTTGTCCTCTGGTTTTAAATTGAAAAACGTGCTCTTTCAAAACAATAAACCAATTTTAAAACAACAAAATCCTGACTGTTTTCAGGGAGGTTTTGGTTGTTCATTCTAAAAGGGTAAAAGCGTCATTAAATACTTCAATGATGTCCTTTTCTAGGAACATTTTAATTCCATGGAAGAATTTCAATTTATATATTTTACAAATATTACTCATCTCCAGATTCTCTAAAATTCTCTTCTACATTTTAATACTTATCACTCATCTGCGATACAAAATTATGCAAGTGACCCGGATTCTAGCTATCACAGGTAAATTTTACCTATCAAAATTCATATCCGACTTTATACCTTTACAAGAATAAATTATTAATTAAAAACGTGAAGATTATGACAACAAATGATGTGGCTCAGGTTTTAGATACTGTGCTTAGTATCCCTGGAATGAATGATGTAGTGAAGATTGATTTGAAAATTTCACGAAAAAATGTACTGTTATTAAATCATGTGATTGAACGTGGATTATCTGCCAAAGAGAGTACTAAACCGTCGATTCTTATGACGAGTGTTCCAGAAGAAAATCTCCAGGAATTAAAATTTTTTGGGGAGGAATGTTTACAAAAAGCTGGACTTATTGAACTCAGTGAAAAATTGAAAACATTGAGCGAACCGGAAAGTAAAATAGGTTATGAATGCAAAGTAAAATAATGCCAATAAATAGTAATTGTTTATTGGCATTTTATTTTTCACCAATCTATTTTACCCAAAAAATAATGCTTTTGAATTATATACAATAAAAATGGCGCGTTTTTTACAAAAATTAGCACGTTTTTTACAACTACCTACAAAACAGCTTGTTGTAATTTTGTTTTAGCTCCAACTCTAAATAATTGAACCCCAGTTAAAAAGCTTCCTTTATTTGAGTTTTTAAAATTTGACACTTTAAAATTGTATCAACTTAAAGATTAGAAAGCATGAAACTTAACGAAAAAAGTAAGAGGATAATTATTGAAATAACTTGTCTATTGTATATCCTTTTATTGGTTTATGCAGCGATGAACAAAGGACTTGATTTTGAAAATTTCAAGATAGAATTGGGGCAGTCTCCATTGCTAAGCGCATTTGCCCATTGGATATCCTGGACTGTCCTGATTGTGGAGTTCGCTATTGCAATATTACTTCTTTTTCCAAAAACACGCATCAAAGCACTTTATGCTGGATTTTGTTTGATGACCATGTTTACGGCTTATATTTTTATCATGCTGAATTACAGTTCTTATCTTCCTTGCTCATGTGGAGGTATATTGGAGAAAATGAGTTGGAACGAACATCTAATATTTAATATCGTTTTTGTAGTATTGGCTGGATTAGCACTCTGGTTAAATCATACTCCAAATAATTCAAGAAGAAAAAACACAAGAGCTATTTCATATCCTATACAATTATCATTAGCTTTCATATGTAGTAGCATTGTAATATTGCTTTTATTTCTCTCTTCAGAGGAAATTATGCAACAGCAGAATCCTTTTATCCGCCGATATCCGCATCATCCAATTACTTTAACCCATACTTTAGATCTAAAGTACAACTCGTATTATTTTGCGGGAGCTGATGCTGAAAAATTATATCTTGGAAATTCAACCGTTCCCTTATACTTATTATCTATTGATACTAAACTAAAGCAACAAAAAATACGAGCAACTTTTAATCGCAATAGTTTTTCTTTTAAATCAATTCGAATGGTAGTTCAGCCTCCCTTTTTTTATATAATTGATGGTGTAGTTCCTGCTATTTTCAGCGGTCGGATTAGTAATTGGCACGCCAAATTACAGGAGCCAGAACCTCCTTATTTTAATATTGCTGTACCTATAGACAGTAGTGCAATTGTTTTTAGGGGTATTAGTACGTCAAGCACTAACAGTACTCTTGGTAGTTTCAAGGCTGGAGATTCATCAAAAACACGTATAGCACCTGAATTATTGCAAAAACAAATTGATGGTATTTTTGATACTGACGGCATGTTACATTACAGCCAGGAAATGAAACGAATGATCTATCTCTATAGTTATCGAAACCAGTACATAGTAGCAGATGAAAATGGAAGATTAGATTACCGTGGCAATACCATTGATACCATATCGCGGGCACAAATAAAAGTGGCTTATCTCAAAGAAAAAAAAGAGCGAACAATGGCCATACCAACTCTAACGGTTAATAGAACCAGTAGCGTCTACGGGCATCTTCTTTTTGTAAACTCTAATGTTCCGGGACGTTACGAACAAAAAGAGGTTTGGAAACAAGCCTCGGTAATTGACGTTTATGATCTTAATAGAAAAGGGTATTTGTTTAGTTTTCATATTTATGGTATTGGTAATAAAAAGCTTAGAGATTTTATTGTAACAGCAAGCCATGTGTATGCCCTTATTGATACCAAATTGGTGGTTTACAAAATAAACAATAAGCTAAAAAATAAAATGAAACCTGTGCAGAAAAAAATCTGATACAGTAATGATATACTAGCGCTAAGTATCAGGAATTAGATCGAACACCTGTAGAAAAAAGTAGATCACAATTAACCTTTAAATTACACAATTATGAAATCTATAATTTTAAAAAAAATGATGCCTGCTGCAGTTTTTGTGTTGGGTATCTCAGGGGCACTTCTGACCACGTCAATGCAGAGTGATGCTAAAATCGACGATTTAAACCCTATAATGGGATTTGTTAATCTGTCAGAGCAACAACCTTGTGCAGTTCCTGTAGCCTGTGATGATCAGGGAAATGTCGTATGTCGCGCTTATCCAGGAGGGCCTCAAGCGTTTGGGATAACGAGTACTAATCCAACAACTTGTAGTAAGGTGTTGTTTCGTCCTCAAGATTAATTTTTAGGATGCTTATTAAAAAGTGTAATGCAGTTCTTTTGGAACTGCATTACTGTTTTAGTACAGGTTATTATTTGAGACCCGTTTTAATCCACACTGCCGGAGGCATATCTTTTAGATGGTAATCAAACCACTGATGTATTCTAACAGCAAGATCTTTTTGATTTTGACTCTTCTCAAGAGTATGAGCTTCTTCGGGATAGAGTAACATAATATGGGGTTTCTCTAAACGTCGCAGTGCCAAATAAAATTCTATACTTTGACTCCAATTGACCTGTTTGTCATCATCCCCAGTCCAAGAGAGCAGCGGTGTTGTGATATGTTTCGCATGTACTATTGGAGAATTTCTATCGTAACTCTCACGATCTTCAAATAATGATTTTCCCATGCGCCATTGTTGACTCTCAAAACGCCACATATCAGGTCTTCCTGTATTCCATCCCATTGTAAGATAAAAACTCGTTAGGTCCGTTGCGGCAGAACCAGCCACAGCAGCAGCAAAAAGGGGAGTCTGTGTTATAATAAAATCGGCCTCATACCCTCCAAAGGAGTGCCCGATGAGCCCAATTTTTTTAGGCAATACAAGTCCTTGCGAAATAACTTCGTTTGTTGCAGAAACAACACAATCAGTTGCCGATATTCCAGGATCACCAATTTCATATGAAATATCCGGAGCCAATACAAAATAGCCCTGAGTGGTATAAGTAGCAATATTAAATGATTCATCTTCTCCTGTGAATTGAGAAGGAAAGGAATATGTATTGTGAAGTCTTTTGGATAATTTTTCATAAATAAAGACAATCATTGGATATTTTTTTTGATTGTCATATGCTGCTGGATAATATAATACAGCCTGCAAGGATTTTTCCTTTGCATTTTTGTATTGAATTAACTCTGATTTTCCCCAACAAAATTGCTGTTGTTGTAAGTTACTTTGCGCTATTACCTGAGGTTTTTTATCCGTATTATTTTGTAGTAGCATCAACCTTGGGGAAAGATCATAAGATTGTTCCCTGTATAGTAATGTATCACCACTGGTGGACTGAATTATTTGATCCAGACGGGTATTATTTGAAAAGACGAGCTTATCATTAGATTTGGACGACCATTTATAATAACCAATTCCTCCTTTTTTGTCAGTAGCTTCCAAAAATAATCCTTTATTAAGATCTACGGCATTATAAATCCATCCGTTGTAATTTGGGTTTCCAAAGAGTGTATTATTGGAAAACCTAGCTAATCGAAATTGGGTTTGGGTTTCTCTGCCATGGGTTAGCCTTCGGGAGGAACTACCATCGGGACTAATTGCCCAGAGATCGTATTCATCAAATAGAAGGATTTCTTTATCTTCTAGGGTCCAGCCTAATTTTGGATAAATTTCTTCAGTTTGATGGTATTCACTTTTGTTGTGAAAGAAGGATTCTTTACTGTTTTTGGTGATATTGGTATGGGTTTTCTTTGTAATATCATAAACCCACCAATTTTTATCCTGAAAATAGGCTATATATTTTCCCTCCGGAGAAGCAATGGTGTATAGAAAATGACCTGAATGTTTTTTTAAAAGCAGCTCTTTTTTGCTGGTGGATAAATCTACCAGATAAAAATCCCTGAGACCTTCATAAGCATATTGTGGTTCGTATTGTTGTTCATTGGATAGAATGGCAAAGTTTTGATTTCCAGTTAGCATAACCTGTGATAGTGTATCATTGGAAATGAGCTGGTAGTCATCCAGCTTTGGTCGCCATAGTCCTAGATAAATGCCTTCGAAAGCTTTTTGCTTTTCTTTCATGGGATAAACCTGTTTTGCATTTCCATTCCATAATTGTACATCGGAATCTTTTATGCTATCATTTGATTTTGTTATAAGCTGTGCTGTAAAGAATATTTTTTGCAGGTCGTCGGAAATCTTTAATTTAGAACCTGCAGTTGGGATAAAGAGAGAGTCTCCCAGAAAATGGTACTGGTTTTCATAATTGGAACGGTATAATTTTTTACTGGATAGCTTATAACAAAATAGGAGACTACCAGAAGGGGAAGAGTCAGGGGCCTTTTGCATAAAAGCCACTGCCTTTCCTTTTGTATGCCAGACCAAATTACAAAAAGGATCAGCACCATTAAGTAAGACTGTCTTCCGATTTTTTTTAGAAAGTTCTAAAAGTGCAATAGTATGTTGCTTCTCTTTTGTTGTTGTTGTTGTTGTTGTTGTTGTTGTGTAAAGGACCATTTGCTTTGCTGGATCCATTATAAATTCATTTACTCCCGCAATGCGTTCCAGAGGGGTTCCATCGAGTTTGCGAATAAGCAATAGGTTCTCTTTTCCTTTTTGAGTTATCAAAAGTAAAAGTTGATTTGCTGTTGGTACGTAAGCATATTGAGTTACGTTAGTTAGGGCTTCTTGTTTATCCGTTGTGAGATTCACCAGATGCAATCCTTCTGCTGTTTGGCAGGAAAACCAATTGGGAGTTATGAAATCCCCTCCGTTTCCTAAAGGAAAAGCTTGCGTTTTAAGCGATTTGGTGTTTTTCAAAAATAAAGTATCAAGACCATTTTCGTAGCGTATTTGATAACTGATCCATTGTCCGTTAGCACTTATTTTATCAGCAGCTAATCTTCCCCATTTTGGATAATCTTCCGCTGTTAGCGTCTTTTTTTGCAATACCTGCCCCCAAAGGGAGCAGGCTACTAATTGCAAAATAAAAACCAAAAAAAAGAAAGACTTTCGCCGTAGCAACAAAACTGTTGTTTTGAATTGTATTTTCATTGCAGTGTTTGATATTAGTATAAAAAATTAATAACCCGGATTTTGAGGCATAAGATTTGGGTTAACATTTAGCTCACTTTCCGGAAGAGGTAAAAGGCTGTCGGTTGTATTCCAGCCCGGCTTTGCAGATAAGAGAGCATCTAGCCTCCCTGTTCTTTTAAGATCAAAAAAGCGATGTCCATACTCGGTGAAAAGTTCTTTTCTTCTTTCCTGAAGTATTGCCTCCAGAATTTCTTCTTTTGAACTCGCCACTATATCAGTAAGACCCGCACGCTTTCTGATCTTGTTCAGGTCATCTTTTGCTCCGGTGAGATTTCCTAACTTGGCGCTGGCTTCAGCACGAATGAGATATTGCTCGGTCAGACGCAATACTATGGAATATTCTTTTGAAGCGCCGGTCGAATTTTTTTCTTTGTATTTATAGGCATAATTCCAAGTATCGATTCCATTACTTATAGAAGCTGTCCAATGCGATTTTCGCAAATCGTTTACCTCAAAGGAATTTACGAGTGATTGGTTTAGTGCGACTAGTGGTGGCGGTCCTGAAGTAAAAATGAAGACAGTTGCCTCATCTGTATTTTTTCCTGTAAGAGCAGGCATGAATTGCCAGATTGCTTCTGTGGAGTTTTTTAGAAATACTTTATCGAGATTATCCTCAAAAAGATACAAAGAATTGTTGTCGATTACGGCTGTAGCCATTTTACTGGCATCATCCCAGGCGCCTTTATAGAGATAAAACCGGGCTAAAAGTGCTTTTACTACATATGAATTTGGACGTACCCTTTCTGTTGCAGGATAGGTTGGCGATAGTAACCCCTCAGCAGTTTTTAAATCGTTTAGTATATAGGCATATACTTGATCTCCGGGTATTCTGGTTACAACACTATTGGCTTTGTAATCCGTAGTTTGTACATAAGGAATGTCTCCAAAGAGCTGCGACAGGTAAAAATGAAGTAACCCACGTACAAAGAGGGTTTCTCCTTTTAATTGCGCTTTTTCCTGAGCACTGAGGTTAGATGCCTGAACTCCTTCTAATACTGCATTGGCAGCATAGATCTGATTGTAAGAGTTGTTCCAGAACTGGGCTACAGTACTGTTAGAAGACAAAACGGTATTGGTATAAAAGGCTAAAGTCGGATCGACAGGAGAACCATAAAATGCCAGCTCATCAGTATAATTACCCAATTGAGATGAAATGCCAAATAAGGTTCCGGTAAGTACTCCCTTATCTCTGATTTTAGAATAGACGTCTGCCATAGCAGCATCGGCTGTGGTATAATCTTGAAATACGCTGGTACTGGTGAGTTGTGATTTTGGTAGGTCTACCTCCAGAAAAGAATCACAAGCTGGCATAAAGAGTGTAGTGCTCAAAAAAACTATTTTTTTAAATGCACTCCAACAGCAATATAGATATCGTTTTTTATATTTTGTTTTCATACTTTATCTGTTAAAAAGTTAGTTGAATTCCGGCAGTTATTATTTTAAGTGGTGGCAAATAGCCACTGCTTGTAAATTCAGGGTCACCATCTTTATAAGGAGTAAATGTCAAAAGGTTCTGTCCTTGCACCATAAGAGTACATTGCACTTCTTTGATGGTCAAAGGAACATCATAACTAAGAGCAACCGTTTTAAGACGAACATAAGAGGCATCTACAAAAGTAGCGTTGCTATTGCTATATCGGGATTGCGCAGTGATAGCAGGAAAATTATACCCTGTGGTATAGATTTGATAAGGTCCTGTGTCACCTGTTTCTTGCCAACTATCAACCATTCTTTGGGGTTGATTAACCATCATTCCTGCAATGCCACTATCATAATTCAGATGGTGTTGTTTTACAAACTGAAAAAGAAAATCCAGTTTCCAGTTTTTGTAGCGGAATTGATTTTGAAATCCTCCAAAATAGTCGGGATTAAGATTCATTACAGTTTGTTTGTCATTAGGAGAAGACAGTTTACCATCGTTGTTTTGATCCTCAAACTGATATATTCCAGTGGATGGGTTCAGCCCTGTGTAGTTGTATCCCAATAGAATATTTAGTGGTTCTCCAATACGGTATTTGTTTTTATAAGTTGAACTATTCAGATTAGGGAAAGCAATGAGCTCATTTCGGGAAATACTCACATTGAGACTACTGGTCCAATTAAAATGGGTAGTAGAAAAATTAACAGTACGCAGAGTGAATTCCAATCCTGTATTTTCAACAGTTGCAGCTAAGTTTGCCTGTATTTGAGTAAAACCAGTTGTTCCTGGGAGTGGAATCCCAACGAGTTGATTCGAAGAGCGGTTTTGGTACCATGCTCCAGTTAGAAAGATTCGGTCAGCAAAGAATCCTAATTCTAAAGCTGCTTCCAGTTTTTTATTGACTTCCCATCCGAAGTCGGGATTAAACAAACGTGTGGGCTCCAATCCAACGGTAGTACCATAGTTAATACCTGAAGAATTATAGGTATTTAAAAATTGGTAATCTCCAATTTGATCGCTACCAGTAGTTCCATAACTGCTTCGTAGTTTTCCAAAACTCAGCCAAGAACTGTTTTTCAAGAAACTTTCGTTGGAAAATAACCAAGCCACACCTATGGCGCCAAAATTTGCATATTGATTTCCGGGACCAAAGCGACTTGATCCATCACGTCTTGCTGTCAGGTTCATAAATATAACAATCTTTCCAATTGTAATTGATTCTTCCAAAAAATGCCTGATATTTATATAGGGCTTCATCACTAAGAAGAACTTGCTGATTGGTTGCCGATGCTAAGTCATAAATAAGACTGTTGGAACTAAATCCACTTCCTGTTTGAAACAAACGCGAGGTGTTCTGCTGTTGGAAGGTTCCCCCTAAGAGAATTCCAAGCTTGCCGCCACCAAATTTCTTTTCCCAATTAAGCTGTGGCTCTATAATCCAGGAGTTGCGTTTGGTATTGTTGAGAAACAAAGACGAAATGGCGCTCGTATGTCCGTAAGAAGGGTTGTATATCGTCGAAGGAATAATGCGACTTTCTACATGCTGCAAATCGGTGTAACCAAAGCTGCTCTTCAGGGTTAAATCAGGTACGATTTCATATGATAAAACAAAATTGGCCAGTAAGTCCTTAGTTTTGGAAACAAATGCTGAGGATAAGTTTCGAAGGGGGTTTTCCCAAGTCCCGTTTTCCCAATTGAGATTTCCGGATGCATCGTATAGAGCAGGAGCATTTGGAGGAAGATATAGCGAGTCATAGGTAAGGTCAGAGGCAGGTTGGTTGTTGTTTTGCGCAGTATATCCTGCAGAAATTGCCAAGTGGAATTTGTTATCTGCTGATTGATGATTCAAATTGAACTGGGAACCTCCCTTTTTATATGAAAAATCACCTGGGAACACGGTTGATTCGGTATGGTAATTTCCACTAAATAGGAACTGGGTGTACTGTGATCCTCCGGTGATTGTTCCTTGTAAATCTGTAATTATGGCTGTTCCGCCAATAAGCTCTTTTTGCCAGTCGGTATAACGATTTTGATTCCATGTTCCATTGATGTCGTAATCCCACGCAGGATATTTAGTTATCCCATCATTAATAAAAGCCTGACGACGCATCGTAAGGTACTGCTCGGTGTTCATGAGCTTGGCGAATTTGGTTACCGTTCCGGTTCCCGTAGAGGCACTGAAACTAAATCTGGTTTTTCCCTCTTTCCCTTTTTTGGTAGTGATTAACACTACGCCATTAGCTCCACGAGACCCATAAATGGCAGTTGCATCAGCATCTTTGAGTATTTCAATACTTTCAATGGCATCCGGATTGATACTATTTAATGGGCTGGTTACCGTTGGAAAAACCGTTGCCGTCTGATTGTACCCAATAGGATCTGAAGCATAGGGAACGCCATCTATAATATATAAAGGATTATTTCCTTCTGGGCGTATGCTGTTTTGCCCCCGTATCTGGATTTCGAATCCTCCACCGGGGACTCCTGTGGTTTGGGTTACGTTCACTCCTGCCATACGTCCTTGCAGGGTAGCAAGAACATTAGTCACGGGTTGGGTTTCAATGTCTTTGGCTGTGATTCTTGAAATACTGCCCGTACGCTCGCTTTCCTTTACTGTATAATATCCTGCGTTGACTCTGACTTCTTGCAGTGCCATGGTATCGTACTCTAATACTATGTTTATGGTATGTCGCCCTTTTATGGGGACCAGGACAGTTTTGAAACCTATAAAAGAAACGACCAAAGTATCTGAAACAGCACCAGCTATATTATACTGTCCGTTGTAATCGGAAATCGTACCCGAATTAGTTTTGCTTTTTAGGGCAATGGTTACGCCTGGTAAAGGATTAGTACCATCGGTAATGGTACCATGTACCAGATTTTGTTGAGAGTTGGACTGCTGTTGCCGCAGTACACTTTTTGCTATAACAGGGGTAAAAGACAAGAAACACCCGAAAAAAATCAGGCAATAAAGAGCCTTACTACCCTTGTAGAATGAATAATTATTCATAATATTGGGTTAGTTAAGTAAAACGTTTGTTTTGTTTGCTACGGTCCTCTATACTAGTTTGGTGACGAATTAGAGGGCCATTTTTTGTGCGTTAAGTTAGGTGGAGTATGGTATCGACTACCATTTTTGTTGAATCATAGGCACTAAATTTTGGTTAGTTGAACTAATTAATTGCGAGACTATGAAAATGATGAAGTTTTGGTGCTATGAATTAAAGCTGAAGCATTTGCATGAAATAAAAAAATGGCGCAGAACTCAACTTACATCGCTCCAAGGTACTGGTATACCCGCACACGAATAAGTGAGCCCACGCCATGGTCGTGAGCATCTTACTTATCCTCTCGCGTGCTAAAATTACCAGTTTTTGGAACGAGATTCAAAGCGAATGCTTCAAATATTTTATATGAAGAATCGCAAATTTAATAAAATGAATACTAATTTGTTAGTAATCAAGTCAAATATAATAAAAAATATCGGTACTACAAACCGTACCGATATTTTATTTAAGTTATCGTTAATTGCATTTGTGAAAAAAGCTTTAGAAGAAAATATAAAATTCAGGATTACAATTAGTCTACGCAAGCTTTTGCAAAGCAAAGGTAAAGACGCTGTTCCACAAAGCTATAATGATATAGCTACGGCTGCTGATATTCGTAAAGCTACCGTTTCAGATACTTTCAATGCAAAATCAATCCCAAGTTCTTCAACGCTAATTCTCATTTTAAAAGCTATGGGGTCTTCACTTAGTGATTTTGAGAAAATATTTGATTCTTTAAAAGATTCGGATATTCTGGCATTCAAACGCGGTTTAGTATAATAACTAATTTGAATTTTACCAGGAAAGATACGTAAGTATTTTCTTCTTATTCAATATACTGTAGGCTAGTACAATTTACCTTCTAATTATTTCTACAAAAAAACTATTAATATGGATTTGTCCGATATAAATCACTTTATACTGCTATTAGTGACTGGGGCAGCAATTCCCATCATAACAACATTTTTTAATAATAAATCAAACCAAGAGGGATACTTTGAAATATAAAAACGATCTGAAAACTGCAATAGAAAATAGAGAGTTTGAAGAAGCTAAAAACTACAGAGAATATTTAATGAAAACTGTTGAAGAGATTCATCAATTGTTAAGCTACTTTGAACACAATATATCATTAACAAAAAGTTTAATTGAATTGCGCAAAAAAAATAACACCTGAAGAATCTGATACTATATATGAAAACGAATAGAAAAATTAATTGGTTAAAAAGCATTGTATGTTCAAGATTTTCCAGATTACCTATGATAACATCTTAAATATTGCAGCTTTGCATAATGTCTTTTGGGGAAATCAAAGAACACTTTTTTAGGAATTAATATCAAGGAAAACACAGAAGGATACAGGTTAACAACAGGGCTTCCTATTTGAAACCCAGAATAAAACTAGAAAAGAAATGAGATTTGATATTAGTTCACTTGAAAAAAATACTCAGAAAAAGTTAATGAAAAATACAAGCTTTAAGGGTGCAACACAATAGTACGATTTAGTAAAATTAATTATACTAAATCTATAACTAAAAATCAAATAACAAAATGATTATAAGTGAAACCGAAGAAATTTGAATAACCTTTGTTACACTGAGCTAGTTTACGACAGAATAAACAAAAAACTAAATAGTAATTTTTCAAAATCTGAAATTGAAACAATGCTTTTTGGCATCCTAAAAGAAACTCAAGAAAAAGTCTTTTAGGAAAAAGGGCAAGAACTATTATGTTTCAAATACTGAAAATGACATTATTTAGAATCACGGTAAACTTATACACATACAGAATTATAACTGCTAACGAATTACTAAAGTTAAAAAAAATTACCGAAAAAAAGGAAAACCTAAAAAAGCAACCCCACTTGAATAATTCTAAGTAGGGTTTATTTATTTTAATCGAATTGCTTTTTAGCAGCTTCTACAGAAACTTTCTAAATTCTTTGAATAGTTTCTCAAGTTATAAGCTTGATTTACCAGCTCTTGGACCAGCCGCTTTAACACCTTTCTTGATTAGCGATTTAGATTCTGCTTTAAAAGTTTCGATTTCTGTGTTGATTTTTTCGATTAAATCTTTCATAATATTTTATATTAAATTAAGGCAGCAAAACTAATGGTTTGTTTAATATATTGAAATAATTTAAGTTTAAATTACATGCTATTTATACTGATTAACTTAATTACCTATCACAAAACCTTACTGTGGAATTATTGTATAGACTATTGTAGCTTTGAAATTCAAAACTATCTTTGTGCAATTTTTAAATATATTAGGTTGCTTTGGTTTTACATACTATATAATACTAAATACAAGAAAGTTACATATAGTGACTATCATGCTAAAATATCAAATCGTTAAAAATCACTAAAAGTGGGTATTGCAAAGAGCTAAAAAGCTACATACATTATGTGTGATTTTTCTTTAATGCAACAGAAATCCAATTTATTGAAATTTTACAATAGAAAAGTAAATTAAATAATCGACTTTGCTAAAAAAAATCTCCCATCCTAAAAGCTGTAAAACCCTTTGTTTAGGGAGTTTTCTAATGTAAAAATAGTATTAATTAAATATTAAAAAGCTAGTTTTGTAGCTTTTAAAATTATTCCATAGAATGTTGAAGATAAAATTACTTTTCTTACTAATTATTACGTGTTCATTAGGTTACAGTCAAAGCAAAGGCGCAAAAGTTATGGTCAATGCTGGGCTCAAAAAGATAAGATTTTGATTGGTTGGGCTATTAATTCTCCAATAGAATGGCAAAAAGCAAATAAAAAGGGATTTCTAATTACTAGAACTACAATACTTCGAGATGGCAATGTTTTGCCTAAACCCGATAAAATAGTACTTACACCAAAACCACTTCTTCCCAGAACCTTTGGATTCATGGCTTGACTTAGCACAAAAAGATAATAATGCGGCTATAATTGCACAATCTATCTACGGAGAAAATTTTGAAGTGTCTGGTGCGTAACGGAGAACTTGCTAAAATAGTAAGTATGGCTGATGAGCTGGATCAACGGTATACTTTTGCTTATATGCAGCCGATATGAGTTTTACTGGTGCAGTAAAAGCGGGTTGGGGATTTGTAGATACCAACGTTAAAGTCAATGAAGTGTATGCTTATCAGATTGAGGTCTCGAAAGCCCAAAGGTTAAAGAATCTTCTTATATGATCGGTTTAAAAGACTATAGTGTTTTACCCGCACCAACAGATTTTATTGCGATTCCGGATGATAAAAAAGTACTGCTTTCCTGGGATTATGAAACATTCAAAAGAATATACACTTCTTTTATGGTCGAAAAATCTTCTGATGGGATCAACTATACCCCAATAGCAACTACACCTTTAGTTAATCTGAATGATAAAGACGAACATCCATCTAAAACCATGTATTATATTGATACGCTTAGTGTAAACGATAAAATGTATCAATATAGATTATACGGTATAACTTCATTTGGAGAAAAGGGTGAAGTAACAAAACCAATTGCTGCAACTGGAGTGGCTGCTATCGTTACCGCTGCAAGGCTTATCGATTATAATATTGTGAACTCTAACGAAGTTAATTTGGAATGGGAATATCCTGTAGCCTCCGAAGGTTTTATTCAGGGTTATGAAATTAACCTAGCAGATAATGACAAAGGTCCCTATAAAGTGGTTACTAAAATGATTCCTCCATCGGAGAGAAAACTCGATGATTTAAAATTTATTTCCATCTAATTATTTCACCATATCTGTTGTGGGTAAAAACAATCAGCGCTTAACCTCGCAGAGTATGTTGATTCAGCCTGTAGATTCTATACCACCAGCAAAACCAATGGGCTTGAAGGTGTAATTGATAGTCTTGGAGTGGTTCGCTTGAAATGGAAACCAAATCAGGAAAAAGATTTGCGTGAATACCGAATTTTAAAAGCCAATAATGCTGGTGAAGAATTTGTAGATATTTATCATAAATCCTATGTAGGCAATGATTACAAAGACAGTGTGAGCCTTAAAATGACAAATAGTAAAGTGTATTATAGAATTGTTGCAGAGGACATGAGGTTTAATATTTCAGAACCATCCGATATTTTAATTTTAGATGAACCGTAAATTCCCCCTGCTGCACCCATTTTTAAAGACTATGAAAATAAAGACGGTAAAGTACATCTAAAATGGATACGCAGTTATAGTGAAGATGTAGTAGGACACAGTCTAAGAAGGAGAGAAAAAGGGCAAGAAAAATGGCAGGAGATTAAACAAATAAACGATACCATTCAGGAATATACAGATGACAGGATAGAGAACAAAAAAACATATCAATACGCTATTCTGGCCAGGGACAAAAGTAATCTGTGGTCATCATTAGATCATTCTATAATAACGGTACAAGTTTTGGATTTTACACCTGTAAAAATAATTACATTTTTGCAAGGACTGCCTGATCGAGAGAATAAAAAAATAGTCCTGACATGGAATTATAATAAAAGTAAGGACAAAGTAATCAGTTTGAGTATTTATAAAAATGTAAAAGGAACACCGCCAACATTATGGAAAGAATTAAATGGTACTGTTTTTACTATAGAAGATAAAAATTTAAATATAAACTCGGAATATGAATATCATTTAATTCCTAATTTACAAAATGATAGCCCTTCAAAAGTCGAAACCCTAACAGTTATATATTAAGCCTATGAAGAATTTTTACTTATTGATCATTTTATTGGTTTCGGGTTTTGGATTTGCTCAAAATGCTAGGATTGGGGAGTATGAGGTAAAAACTGTATTAAACATAAAAGCCGGCTCTGGAAGTTATAGTAGTAGTTGCCGAAATGATGTTAAGGTTGACTTAATTTATAATGACGGTACTATAACGATTATTAATGAAAACATAGGTGGAATACCCTCTGATCGATATACACTATATGAAAAAACAATTAATGTATTGGCAACCAGAAAACCCGTTAAAGTACAGGTTTATTCTTCTAGAAACTGGAAAAGAAAAGTTGGTGGTTGTGGAGGTAAGGGTTCTTTTAATGGCGATAAAAGAGAAAGTACACAATTTTTTTCATGTCTAAATAATTATACTGATATTGTAAGATGGTGGGATGATAAATTGTCTATAACAAACAATCCAATACTTACAATTATAAATCCTAAAGACGATTCCTTTCCGACAGACAGTAATATTACAATAGCATCACATACTGGATTTTTACCATCCGAATACAATTGGCAATATTCGCTTAATCCAGATCCTGATGAAGACCTTAACTCTCGAAGTTGGACAAATTTACCTCAATATAATACCCAATCAAGTATATCTACTAATGCAAAAGCCATTTTAGGCGCAAATGCAGCTAATTTCCATGGAAATAAAATTTATTTCAGACAAAAAGCATGCAATATTGTGTCTAAACCTGTTATTTATATAATTCGTCAATCTGCACCTTTTATCGTTTCTCATAACGAGAAAGAAACTACTTGTTTTAATAGTGAAGATGGTAAATTAGTTCTCAAATTCAGCAGACCTCTAATTAGTGCTGAGCAACTTAATTATTCTATAATAAATTATGATGAAGAAAAACAAACTTGGAAAGAAGTTATGTGTTCAACACAAGATAATGGCGGGATTATTGTTGATGCATCTAATAGTTTCCAAATTCCTTGTGATTTCGCTAAAGGCAGATACAAGTTATATTTTATAGGATCGATTAATGGAGTAAATACCAATCCATCAACAAACTTCGATAATCCATTTTTTTTTGAAATCAAGTCTCCAGCTCCCGTAGATTTCTCCATTACATCCAAAACAAATATCCTTTGCTATGGTGTGGATGATGGCGCAATCGAAATTACTGCTACTGGAGGTGCTGAAAATGGCATTTATCAATATTCAACAAATTATGATACTACTTGGAAATCTTTTACCAAATGGAAATAAACATACCATCATTAATTTACAAAAAGGAGATTGTATTATAAAAGTTCGAAAGATAAAAACCACAAGCAATACTATTGGATGTATTGCTAAACGATATGGTACAGAAGATGAAAAAACTCTTACTGAGAACATATCTAAACCAGAAAATGCTGTTGCCATGAGTTATACACTTATACAAAACCCCACTTTTTATGGTGCAGCTAACGGAAAAATAGTAGCATCAATAACTGGCGGGACTATTAATGATGATAAATCTTATGGTTTTGAATGGAAAAATAGCATTGGCGTTGCTATGCCTGCAACGGGCCAGTATAATACTGCCAATAAAACATATAATATCACATTAGACAATGCTCCTGAGGGAGAATACAAACTAACTGTAAAAGATAAAAATTACAATAACGCCATAAATAAAGAAGGCTGTTCTATTATCGAGTCCTCTCAAATATTAACGCAGCCCGAAAAAATTAAAATTACTTTACAAGAAACACAACCTATTTCTTGTAACACTGAAAATTCAGAATCAGATGTAAATAAATTCTCAGACAGGCTGAAGCAACAGTAAGTGGTGGTATTCCATTTTCAGGAACAGTAAATAATGGATTACCTTATATCTTATTTGGTCAAAATATAATACTATAACAGGGTTATGGGAGGAATTATCAGAATATAAAACAGCAACTGCTGAGAATCTTCGCAAGGAAACTATTCATTAAATATTATTGATGCTAACGGCATAGTACAGGGAACGTATAATACTACAGATTTAGTAACAGCTATTCCAACAACAAAAGAAATCGTAGAGCCTGCTAAACTAGAACTAACATTTGATTCTGGAAATGTTTCTTGTCACGCAGGAAATAATGGATGGGTAACTGCAAAAGTTAGGGTGGATCCAGTCGTTATACCTATCCATGGTATAATGCAGATGGAGGAATTATTGATGAAAACAAAATTTCTCATTTAACTGCAGGTACCTATACTGTTGAAGCTACAGATAGAAAAGGATGTTTTACAAGGGAGAAATTAAAATAAATGAACCTCAATTTCCTATTTCAATAGATTATAAAGAGATTATACTCCTACTTTTTCTGGAGCCACCTAATGGAAGAATTGTTGCTAAGATAACAGGAGGAACACCAAATGATGATGATTCTTATCAATATGAATGGACAAACTCTGTAGGAGATATTCAAGCAACAACATCTACAGAATTAAAAATGGTATATACTCTATTACTCTAAATGGTATTTCTGCCGATACTATTTTTTAACGGTTAAGGATAAAAATTATAACACAGGAACCACTCAAATAGTGAATTGTTCCGTATTAGAGTCAAAAGTCGCATTAACCGAACCTGATCCACTTGTAGTTACCTTCGAAATTAAACAAACCATTTCTTGTAATACTAGTAACGAATTTGGAAATGATAAAGATACAACTCCAAAAGATGGTCAGCGTGACGAGTCGCAAGATGGTATTTTAATAGCCCATGTAACTGGAGGAACTCCACTGGCGTCTTCTGCAAATAATGGATTGCCTTATTATTTTTACTGGAAAAAACAACAGGCAGATGGTTCTTGGACGGTTTTAGCTAACATTACAAGCGAAACAGCCTCAAACCTCTCTCATGGGAATTATGCTTTAAATATAAAAGACAGAAACGGGATCATGTTAGGGACTTATGTTAACAATGTGCTCACACAGGAAATTGATGTGACACAATTGATGCAGGAACCTCCAAAATTAGCTGTAACGATAACCAAAGGCGACGTTTTTTGTAATGGCGGAAATGACGGTTGGGCTACAGCAAATGTCGTGGGAGGAACGCCTCCGTATGATTATAAATGGTCTAATGAAGTAGATATTGATGAAAATACGATTTCTAAAAGCAAGCAAATACTGGGTGTTTATTACAGATGCTAAAGGCTGTACAACACAGGAAAGTGTTACTATCTTACAACCTGTAGCACCACTTGCTATAAAATATACAGAAGTTCTTGACCCAAGTTTTTACAAAGCAACCAATGGAAAAATTGTTGTAGAAGTTACAGGTGGAACAATTTTCCAGACAACTCCTATTGGTTTGAATGGAAAAATAGTAAAGGAATAGTACAAACTACAACCACAACGAGCTTTAGCAATGGTGTTTATACGATCTCTCTAAGCGGATTCCTGAGGAAACCTATAGCCTAACAGTTCGTGATGCTAATTATAAAGCAGCAACAAATAAAATAAGTTGTACGGTGGCAAATTCAATTACAACTTTGGATGATCCGGATCCGCTTGAAGTTACTTTTGAGATAGTTCGTACTATTTCGTGTAATGTAAGTAATGAATTTGGAAACGAGACCGACGCGAATCCACAAGACAACCAAAGAGACGAATCGCAGGACGGAATTTTAGTAGCTCATGTCAAGGGAGGAATTCAGTTAAAGGCAGATAAAAATAACGCACTACCCTATTTTTATACCTGGAAGAAACAGCAAAAAGATGGTTCATGGATTATTTGGAACGATCAGGATGAAACAGCCGAAAACGTATCTGATGGAACGTATGCCTTAAATATTGAAGATGCCAACGGAATAAAACTCGGAACGTATGTCAATAATCTTTTAGTAAAAGAAATAGATGTTACTCAGTATATGCCAGAACCAGCAAAGCTTAATCTGACTTTTACAAAAGCGAATGCCAGCTGTAATAATGGAGATGATGGTTGGGCAGAAGCACACGTTTCTGGGGGAACTCCACCTTATACGTATGAGTGGACAAATGGTGGAACAACGGCAAGAATTGAAAATATTACAACAAACAATTACTTTGTATCGCAACCGACGCAAAAGGCTGTGTTATTCAGGGGAGCATTTTTGTAGGTGATCCCAAAGGAATATTCACTACCGAAACAGTAAAAAATCCAACTTGTTATAGTGGTAATGATGGTTCAATAGAACTAAATGTTACAGGAGGAAATTTACCTTATAGTTTTTTATGGAATACAGGAGCTACTACCAAAGATCTAAATAATCTGGTAGCAGGAAATTATGAAGTAACTATTTCCTGCACGGATTGTTGTGTGTACAAAAAGAAGTTTATTTTAAAAGATCCGAACCCAATTGTAGTTGACTTAGGAAAAGACAGAACTTTATGCAACGATCAGGTATTAGATTTAGATGCTACAATATCAGATGATAAAGCACAATACAGTTGGAGTGCTACAAATGGATTTACATCAAATCAGGCTAAAGTAAGTTTGACCAAAGCTGGAACTTATACTGTAAAAGTAACTTCTGCTTTGGGCTGTGTTGGAGAAGACGAAATTATAATAAAAACAAATCAGGTAGTAATCAGTTCTGAGTTTTTACTTAGTTCTCAGGCTTACTCAGATGAAGAAGTCATTTTGATAAATACTAGTAATCCTTTTGGAGAAAGTACCCAGTGGATACTACCTAAGGGGGTTAGTATTGTAGAGCAAAAAGAAAAATACATTACACTTAAATTTGATGCTACTGGCATTTATACAATAGGTTTGCAACAAACACAAGGAGATTGTTTTGCAACCTACAATAAAAACATTACAGTAGAAAAACGAAGTACATTACCAAACGTAGGTACAATGTCAAAATTTATTACAGATTTTATAGTAACACCAAATCCAAGTAACGGTAATTTTAAAGCTATTATTAATTTAGAGAATAATAGTACAGTCAATTTACGACTGTTTTCTACTACAGGAGAATTTGCTACGCAGAAAAAAGATTCAGGAAAGAAAAAGTACGAAGTCGATTTTAATACTTCATTGCCCTCTGGAATGTATATTTTGGTACTCGAAACAGAGCAACAAACGCTTGTTAAAAAAATTATCATCTATTAAAAAATGAAAAACTTTTTCAAAAACATAATATTATTTGCTCTTTTTTGTTCCGTTTTGGGGGGCTGGGGAGCTCATGCCCAATTATTTCCTGTCCAATTAACACCTGTTTTTAATAGCCCATACAGTGTCAAATTATCCGATTACGCTACCAGTATGGATACTAAAATGCGGCTGTTAGTCAATCCTACCGATATTTCGATATCGCAACGACAAGTACGCTTAAAATTACACATACAAGGTAACGGACTCCATATACAAACCAGCGATTATATGGTGGGGCAACGCCCTATTTTTATCAATGGAGGCGAATTACAGACCTTAACCAATACTGATATTGGAGCCTTGTTTCGATTAGAAAACCTGCAGGGAATTACAGCTTTACAATATGCTAATGGATTACCAGAAGGCATGTACAGTTTTTGTTTTGAGATGTTTGATTATATGACCAATCAAAGAATTTCGCAAAAAAGCTGCGCGAGTTTATATTTAATTTTAAATGATCCTCCTCTTTTAAATACACCACAGAAAAATGAGCAAATAGCTTCAAGCGATTTCCCGAATATTATGTTTACCTGGACACCACGCCAGATGAATGCGACTAATATCTCGTATAAAATCGAGTTAAAACGCCTTATTGATCCTACACTAGACCCACAGTTTGCATTTCAGATGTCTCCCCTATTATATGAGGAAACTCTTTTTGGAACTGCACTGTTGTATAATTTAAGCATGCCAATCCTAACGCCAGGTATGCGTTATGCATGGAGAGTAAAGGCTATCTCCACAACAGGACTTTCCGAAAATGCTGTATTTAAAAATGATGGTTATAGTGAAATTTATTCGTTTAAATATACTGCTTCCTGCCCTGCTCCTACCTTTTTGTTAAGCGAATCTCAAAGTTCTAAAAGTGTAAAAATCACATGGGAAGGAATGCCGGAACACACCCGTTATCAGGTACAATATAAAAAACAAAATGTTCGTAATGCACAATGGTTTTCGACAAATAGTTTAAACACGCAAAGTTTAATCACCAATTTAGAGCCTGGTGTTACCTATCAATTCAGGGTAGGTTCAAGTTGTGATCCAGTAACTGATGGTGTTCAGTCGTTTACCTATTCGGGAATCAGCACATTTACAACACCAACTGAAACTAGTGGTGTTCCTGCTTATAATTGTGGTATCATACCCCAGATTAATATTCAGAATCAAAAACCACTTACCAATTTAATACAAAGTGAAACATTTAAAGCTGGAGATTTTCCAGTAACTATTCTTGAACTCAAAGGCGAGAACAGCCCTTACTCTGGGCTAGGTTATATTATTGTGCCTTATTTAAAAGACACTAAAATTGCTGTTGAATTTAACAATATCGTAGTTAATACCGATTATCAGTTAATTAGTGGTATCGTTGAAACGAGTTATAATCCGGAATGGAAAAATGTTACTGATGTAGAAGATTTCACAGGCGAAGGTAAGGGCGGGCAAATTGAAGAAACTGTTCCGTTTGAGATTGATAAGATTGTTATCAATGCCAATGGTGATATCGTTGTAAATGGTAAAAATGGAGAGCAAGTAACTATTCCGGGAGGAAAAGATACCGTTATTACGGATGGTAGTGGAAATACTTATACTGTTGACAAAGATGGAAATGGAAGTAATGAACCTACAGAGCCCGCAACAGGAGGAAAACCATCTCCCGAAAATACCGATGGTGTAGATAAAAGTGGTCAGGCCATTGCATTTACTGCCAAAGGAATCTCGATTGCTTTTTCAGGAAACGGAAGTAAATATGCTTTTGATGTAATGCCAAATAATGCCTCTGCCGCTTTACAAAAGTCATACAAAAAAGTAGGTGACGTTGCCTTGCCCTATAAAGCAGTTTTAAATGGTGATACGGATACTGTATTGGCTACAGTAAATATTACTGATGCGAATGTAAAAGCGGATAGTATTGTTTTTAAAACCCAAAATGGTGCCAAAATAAACTTTACAAGAAATGATAAAGTCTTCGTGCTAACAGTAAAAGGAAACCTGAGTTATGCCGAAGAAGAAATATTAGCCACTATAAAACAAGGAAAAAAATGGAAAGTTATAGGAGCTTTTATGCTCGTACATATTTCTCCTAAAGAAGTAAATGTAGCGCTGGTGCCTACAGATAACACTTCGAAAAATAGACTTGATGAAGTGATTGCTAATACTCAGGCGATTTATAATAAAGTTGGAGTAAAGATTAATTTCAAGAAAGAGGAAGTATTAAACATAGACAGCGTAGTTTCTGGAAATACAATTCAGACGGAGAAAAATACGCTTACCTCAACTTATAGTACAGACCAGCAAAAGATAAATGGTTTATATCAAAGTACAGAATCAAGTTATGTGCTTTTTGTAACAGATAAGGCTTCAAGTACCGGACAGCAAGGATATATGCGACTGAACGGACAGTTTGGGTATGTATTTAAATCTGGATTAGCAAAAACTCCTGCGCACGAATTAGGTCACGGAATCTTTAAATTAGAACACCCTTTTGAGCGGTACAAGACTTCAGAATCTGGTACCGATTTCTTAATGGACTATAGTTCAGGAACTATCTTAAATCACCTAGATTGGAAACAAATCAATGATCCTGCATTTAAGCTGTATGCGTTTCAGAGTCAAGCTAGTGGGCAGTTTGCAAATTATGTAATCACTCCAGATTATAGAATTGCCAGTTTACCAGTTCCAAATAGTTTAATTTATGACGCATGTAATTTTGATAATACAAAAAAGGGATTAGTATATGGATTTAGTGAACAAGGAAAGCGTTACTGTTGGAAAAATGATGCTTATTATGAGGGGACTACAAATGTTAAGTATAAAGGTGAAATAAAATATATTAGTAATCCAAAAGATACAGACAAAATTGTTCTGTTTTTTGATATTGAGCGACCTTGTCCTTCAAAAGAATTAACTATTAGTTATTTAGAATTAAAAAATAAACTTAACACTACCGACCTAAATAAGTTTATTGAAGATAACATAAGTAAAGCTAAGAATGTTCCGTGTGGTAATGATAAAAATGCATTCACATCAAGTTTCTTTGACATTGCCAGTATGGATGTACCTCCAGGCGTTAAAGTTGATAGAATTGAAGGTGGTAAATTTTCTCTCGAGCAAATTCAGAAAACAATATCTCAAGTAAATAAGCTGATAGTAAAAAATAATGTGAGTTACGGTTATAATACTGAGATGTCTAATATTGATCTTGGAAATATAGCTGTTGATGAAAATATTCCTGCGGGCGGAGACAAATTAAACAGATTAGATCATAGTCTTGTTTATTTATCTGAGTTTTCGAAACAAAAGAATAATCCGGTAAATATTTATGTAGTTTATACGAAAGTAGATTACTTGATTAGTGGAAATTGGAATGAATTTACCAAACAGGTTTATGAGGCAAGTAACTTAAAGGACAAAAATGCAATACTAATTACGATTCCTTACTTTAACCTTAAAAAGGGTATTGGTATTACGGACTTTTCTGTAGATCATTTTATGCCGGGATTATATGCTAAAGGAGTTGATATAAAAACGAGTGATATTGCAAAAATAAAAGCAAATAATACGCGTAAAGAAACAACAGGAGCTGCAGGAACATATGAGTCTATACTTAATACGCAAGTAGAAGAGTTTATTGGGCAGGTGTATAAACAAGCTTATAAACCTTCAGTTATTTATTTAGGACTAAGATATGCAGATGGAACAATAGCTGTAGAAAAGATTGAAAGTAAGGAATATAAAGCAGGATACAATTTTGTAAAGACAGTATTGCTTAAACAAAATACATACTTTGATAAGATTGCTAATTTGCCAATTCCTCAGATTATGTATAGTACTACTCCTGGAAGTGGGGCTGTAAATCCTTTTTATGAAGAAGAAATTCTAAAGTATGAAATGGATAAAGCGGAACTTTTGGATAAAGCAAATTCCAGTAATAATTTACAAGATTGGATTGATTTTGAAAATTCAATAGAATTTAAAGAAAAACAGCTAGAAGAGCTTACAGCAAATAAATATATTACTGGTTATGCTTTTAAAGGTGGGTTTTCACAATGGACAAAAGATCTTTCTGTAGTCTTTGGTGGCACTAGTGAAACTCCTCCAATTTATGAGTTTGCTAATGTTTATAACAAAGACAAATGGAGTACACTTGATCCTATAGTATATGGTACTATTGATGCTGCTTCTATTGCTTCTTCTTTTGTAGGAGCTGATGCGATTCCAGAAGCAATAGGACTGATGTATGCTGTTGGTAGGAAAGATGCATTTAGTACAGCTCTTTATACCTCTGCTATTGTATTGCCGGTTATTGCATCTGGAGAGTTAAGAGCTGGACAGAAATTAGCGAATAAACTTGCTAAAGATTCAAAAATATTCTTTAGAGGATTTGTGTATACGCTGCAAACGGATGGTAAACTGACTAAGTTATCTACTAACTATAAACGTGGTAGGTTATTGGAATTTTTCAGGTTGTCTGATAATGCTGTTTCTCATGCAGAATTGGATGCCTTTAGTATTGCGTTTAAAGAGAATAAAGTAACCTCTACCGATATTAAGGCTATTCTGAGCGAATCAAACGAAGTGAAAAAAGCTACTCTTTTTAAAAACATATCTAACGATATCATTAAAGGATTAGAAAACTCAATTACAAAAAACCTTACTAAATCAGGAATTGCAAAATCTGTAATAGATGACATTATTATACGCGCAATGTATGTAGACGATGTTATTGGAAACAACCAAATGATGAAAATGATAGATGATTTAGCAAAAAATCCTAAATTTAAAAATCCTGAAGATCTACTAGGTAATTTAAATAGTTCATTTAGAAAACCCGTAAATGCAGGTGATGTAAATTTATCTGCTTCAGGTGATTTGATGAATGAATTTAATGAAGGTTTATATTGGATGAATAAAGGGGATGAAGTTTATGTGTCAAAAAAATGGAGTGGTAATGCTGATGAGGTGGATGTAACAATAAAGACTAAAAGGGCTTTAGTCGAATGTAAAAATGTAAGTGGCGAAAGCTTTAAATCTGTTGAAAGTAATTTGAAAGCAATTGTTGATAAATATACAATAGAGAGTAAGCTAAGTACATCGTTCAAAAATCAATATCCAAATCATTATGGAAAGTTAAATATTAGTTCTTCAAATAATCCATTTTATAATTCTACAAAAGCAGATTTCATATCTAAAATAAAAAATGGGGATTTAGCTAATGGACAGTTTAGTATTATTGGCAATGACAGCAATCAAATTCCTTTAGTAGATTTAAAGAAAGTAAAAGAGTTGCATATTGAAAATGCAACTGGTAGATTTATTATTAAAAATAGTGATTGGTAATGAAAAATAAAGATATAAAAGTTAGTAATTCTTCTGATTATTGGTGCGATTTTGAATCAGAGGTTAGTGTGTATGGTTTTTTTAAATGGGAAAAACAAGAATCTTTAGATTTTTTTTTAAACTCAAAAATTGCTTTTGCATGGGACTATATCTGTTTGTCAAATAAATTTGGTATAGCGGTATCAACAAAACAATTTGAAAATATTAGTCATTTTGAAAACGAATTTCTGATATATAAAAGTAGATTTAGTGATATCAGAAATCACAATCCTTTGTTATTTATTCATACCTATAATGATTCGTGGCTATTTCCAAGTATTTTATTCATTAATAAAGAATATCAACCAGAGAGGTTAGTATCTATTGACCCTGTCCTGAGATTAGAAGAACTGAACAGTAGGTATACATGTGCTCCAATCAAAGTAGCTTTAGACATTGGGCCAAAAGGTATTCAATTATATTATTATTTAGATAATGATCTATTTAATTTAAGGTTAGAAAATAAAAAATGTAATGAATTTGAATACGCTGTTGACAACTCCGAGTTAGCTTATTTAAATACTCCAAGATTAAATAGTTTTTTGAGAGACTTGAAAAAACTTTGTTTTGAGTATGGAGCAAATAAGTTTGAATTTGAGAATTTAGGATTACAAGATTTTTCAGAAAATGGTGTTTTGTTTGACGGAGAGGTTATTTATTATGAGGATATCATAGAAATATTAGAACCACATCAAAAAATAGTAAAATAATGCTCTCAACAGCTAATAATATGACCTAGCCCGCTCATAGAAGTCTCTTGATTTTGAGTAACAAATACGAAAAGACAGATTTAAAAAGGGATAAATTAAAAAGTTAGATACGTTCATTGACATAAAAAATATACTTAGGCCGTCACGTTAAATGTTAAGGTATATTGGAACAGGGTACAAAGTTGGGAGACTTCGTACAGCGGGATGCGTTTGCTACAGCTTTTAAGGAAGGTAAAATAACTAATGTTGAGATAAAAGAGGTCTTAAATGAAAGTGATGATGTTGTCAGGACCATTAAATTCAAGGAGATAAATACGTTACCGACAAAATTAGTTGAAGGAAAAAATATTTTTAGAGGTTTTGCTATAGATTATTCTAAACCTAAAATTACTTTTAAACAATTTAGAGAAGGTAGAATATATGAATTAAGAAAGAAATACTCAGGAGCTGAATTAATAGAAGAAATTCAAAAGTTTGATAAAAGAAATTTAGCTTATTTTGATGGAAAGATTAGTAATTTAAAATTAGACCCTATAGAAATAAAAATTAGTGGCAATAAATATGAAGGAGAGGCCATTTTTGATGCTTATAAAGTAGATGGAAGTGGAAACATAGGAACAGAAGGGGCTTGGAGTAGGGAATTTGATACAGAATATGTTGGATTAAGTGAAATTGCTAATAAATTGGGTGGCAAAAAAGGAAAAGTATTTCCAAAAATTAAAGGTGAAATGACTATAGCATCTGAATTACCTTATTGTGTTTATTGTCAAGGTGTTATTCAATATTTTGCAGATATGTTCCCAAATGTAAAGATTTACTTAGTTGATGGTATTAAAACTATAAAATAATGAATTATATAGATAAGAGTACAATTCCTTTTTGTATTGTACATGAAAAAAAGTTTGATTGGGGAGAACCTTATACAACATATGAGCCAATTTTTAAAATAAGTCCTATAAGTGAAGAATTTTCACTAGAAGATTCTATTATAATATTTGGAGAAAATAATTTTAAAAATCAGTTATTATTATTATATAATGCACTAAATAATTACGAAGAGTTTGACAGAATAGAACATTATAATGGAGAAACATTTAATAGACAAGAGATTTTAAAATTAATTAATTTTTATATAAAAAAGAATGAAAATTATCTTGCGCCATGGGAAAAATATGGGAGTGGTTTAATAGAATCTGATTATATAGCTATTTTAGAAAGTGAAGCACAAAAAAAAATAAATTATTGTAAACACCTGTTTTAAAAAGACTATTAGAATAGCATATCAATAATACGACATGATGAACTTAGACTACAGTACATTGCTACAAGTATGAAATCGAGACATTTTAAACAGTAGAGGATTTTGCAAAAATATCTAAAATTGAGATATCTGTTGAAAACGCAAGAAAACTTGTCAAAGAAGTTTATGGTATTGATTTACCACGTACTTTAACAAGAGATGAAGCTAACGAATTATTAGAGAAATTGCCAGCTTCATCATTGGATAATGCATTTGAATTCTATCAAAAATCAATAAAATATAATGGACTATGAAAAGATTTGGAGATATTGAAACAAAACTTTATTCTGACAAAACCTTAATGGAATTTCCTACTTTGTTTCTACAAGATATTCCTAGAGAAAAAGATTTACAAAAAGGTAACTTGCCTAAGATTGAAAACACTAATCAGGTCTTTTTATTCGCAAAGGCTTATGATTTAGATATAAAAATTAATACAACATTTGATATTATATTCACGTACAATAATATCGATGAATGGCTAAAAACAAAATGTATTTTAAAATATGTTTCTGTTAATCCAAGTTATGAAATAGATTATGTACCAATGAACTATTCAGCTCTGTGCTTATTTGAATTTGAGGACGGCAAACCAGAGATATTAAATAAGTTGAGATTTTATATGGAAAAAAAAGATTTGCATCATGATAATTTAATTATAACTCAAATGCCTTTGCATATAAAAGCATCTGAATTGTTAAATAGTGATCATTAGTTTTCAGGTAGTTATAAAAATAAATCTTTATGTAGAAAACGAAGAATTCTTGCCGCCTAGCGAGAATATTTTGCTCGTGAACGCAAAGTGATATTTTATTACAAATATGTTCATTGAAATTAAATAGTCAGTATTTTTGTACGTTTTTGTGATGATTAAATTCGGTATGAGCAAGACGCACGTACCAGCGAGTTAGAAGATGGTAAAATGTTTACATTAAATGAGCTTAAAAGTTTAGAAGAATTACACATTATTGTTAATAATAAAAGAATAATTATTAAACCTACTGATTGGTAATGGAAAATATTTCAAATAAATACTGGATGGATGGAGAGCTATATGCTGCTTGGGGATATTATTTTAAGGATAGTAGTTGCTTAAAAGATAACATTAAACTATTTATAGATAATTATCTTGCAATTACTCTAAAGTATGGGATTAATCTGCCATCATTAGTAGATCAAGATAAAACTTTTGATCTAAGCTACTTAAAAGAAAAATATATTGAAAGTGATAAAGCTCTTACAAACCTTTTGCTTAACAAAGTGTATTCTGATAATTTGGATCAGTATATTACAACATCTTTAATTTTTTTTAGGAATGATAAAGAAGAGATAGTAGGGACAATATATAAAGAATTAGAATTTTTTACAAAAATTGCTCAAACTGATAAAATTTTATTAAAAAGTTATTACATAGGTCTACGAACTAATGCCTTTTTTAGTGTGCTTGAAGGCTGGAATGATAATGGACAACAAATTCTTATTGATAATTCAGAATTAGCCTATTTGAATACTACAAGATTGAATAGTTACATTAGAGATTTAACAATCTTAATGTTTGAATTTTGCGATAATGAATTTGCTTTTAGTGATGAAAACCCAATTTATGATAAAAATGGAAGGTCTGAATTATATGATGGAATTTATTTATTAGTAAAAGGTGAAGTTTTGTTTTATGAAGACGTATATGAATTACTTCCAGACGAACATAAATACAAACCATTTGAAGAAATACAAGTCAATTGGATGATACTAATTACAAAAAATATTTGAAAAACAGCACTGAAAGATAGGATAAAGTAGTGAAATTAATATTTTATAAATTATTTCAAATATGACAGAGAGGAAATGTATTTTATATTTATTGAATGAAATTAAATATAAATTGACAGAATTAAATACACACAATTTTATTGAAATTGATTCAGAAATTTTAGACTCTTTTCATAAATATGAAAAAATGAGAATTAAAATAATTATAATTGATGAAGGGGATATGAGATTTTTAAAAATTGAGTTAAGACAAAAACGCTTTATTGATAATAATAATAATAATAATAATAATAATGATAAGAGTGGAGCTTCTTGGTTATTATGGGGAGGAAGCAAAAAAGATATTGAAAAAGGAATTAACGAAGCTAAGTCTAAAATTGATTACATAATGGAGGTATATCAAAATGTATATAAATATGATTTAAGATAGGTTTATGAAAAATTGGTCAATAGATAGTTTGCAAAAAACATGGTATTTCGTTACTAAATTGCATCAAGGACAAAAATATGGAGGGACGCAGAAGGACTAGAAATAGAATATATTAATCGTATTGGAAGCGTTGTGTTTGAAATTATAAAATCTTTTGATTACGATGAAAATATGAATACTGATTTTTCTATAACCTGTGCTATGCTGCATGATACTTTAGAAGATACTAATTTTCATTTGAAAAAATTAAAGATTTATTTGAAGTACAAGTAGCAAATGGAGTTAAGGCTTTATCAAAGGATATTACTATAAAAGATAAACTAGTTCAGATGAAACATAGTTTATTAAAAATAAAACAAGAACCAAAAGAAATTTGGTCAGTTAAAATGGCGGATAGAATATGCAATTTATATGCTCCTCCGTATTATTGGACACTAGAAAGAAAAATAGAATATCATAAAGAATCTGTACTTATTTATGATACTTTAAAAGAAGGAAATATTTATTTAGCTAATAGATTTAAAAGAAAAAATAGACAATTACAACAATTTTTATAAGTAAATAGTAAACGTGCCTATCAAGACAGAAGACAAACAAGAGAACTAAACAAAATGTCAGTGAAATATAAATTTTCTGTTTATATACACGGGATTTCAGATAATATCCAATCGAGCCTGAATACTTCATATAGCATCTAAAGTCTAATGCTTTTTTTAAACCTCAATGATGAGGAAAACATATAAGTATTTACAAGAAAATTAAATCTTTTCTTTTCAAAAAGCTTTAAAATAGACAATAATTAAATAAAAACTCACCCATGAAAAAAAATTTTAACCCTAATAATTATACTAATATGTATTTGTGGTTTTGCACAAAAAATCAAGATCGCCAAAGGAGAAATAAAGCTAGGTGAAAAAACGATTGGTTATATCGAAGGTAAAAAGCCCGTTTTTAAAATATCGAATTTAGACAAAAACTACACAGTTACTGTTGAGTTAAAACAAGTAGAACCAGTACCTGCTATTCCTATCATGCAACTAAAAAATGAAGCCACAGGAAAATTCAATGAAATTGCTTTTACAGATGGCAAGTTTAATCCTTTTAATAATGAGAAGAGCGTTGTTAATGCCTTACTGGAACATAACTATTTAAGTATTGATGGTTTAAATACAAAAGCAGTGGAAAAATTTATAAATGGAGAAGCAACAGGTGTTTCTGAAAAGCTTTTTAGGAATTCAAAATGAAAAAGATCAAATAAATAAAGCTGTAAATGCCTATCAGTTAACGATTGATGATGCGGGTATTATTTACAGCATAAAAGCGCAAAACCCTGATCCTCTAAATAAAAGAATAGGTTATATCAGGATGACATCACCATCAACAAATGGTGAATTAAAATATTGAAATTTTAGATCTAGACAATAGAATAATAGCAACTTGGTATGCAAAAGCAGCTATGGTTTCGGCTATGATAAATTTTTAAATCAAGAACTTATTACGTTTGATAATAAGGTTTTTAAAGCCACTTTTGACAATAGAGGTAATCCGATTGGATATAGAATGAGCAAAGATATAACTGCAATGAATATTGTGAGAGTACTTGTTGGTAACGGATACACTTTAGGGAGTCAATATTTAGAAAACATAAAATAATTAAGTTAACAGAAATTAAATAAAATGAAAAAGAGAATTTTAATCGTAGTTGCATTACAACTTTTTTAACGCTAAATAGTTGTAGTTCAGATTCAGGAAATGATTCGCCAACTCAGAGCCACCAGTTGTAGTGATAAAAGCAGCAAAAGTAACATCCTATTCAAAAAATGCTGGAGAAACTGGAGAAACTGTTAGTATCTATGGTGAAAATTTTTCGGATAAAGTAAGTGATATAAAAATAACATTTGATGGGGTACCTGCAACAATTCTTTCGGCTACTGCAGCAATATCATTTACACTACCAGCTACGGAAAAACTATTACCATCATTAGTTCTAACAATTGTAAACAGAATAGTAACTAATGATGTAAAAAATACTTATAATGGCAACATTGGTATTTTACCAATATCAATCAACTACGGCTGGTTCACTATTCCAATACATAGAAAAAGTGACTCTGCAATTCCTCGCATACAAATGTTAAGTGATAAGATTTTATATTACACTCAAAGTGGTGCACGTCTCTCTAGAACTTTAGATGGAGGTATTACTTGGACAGATTGGGCCAATAATGGTTTTGGTGCTGGATTTCATGCAACTATAAATGATGAAGGATGGTGTCATACTGGTTTTGGAATTTCTAAAATAGCAGTTGGTGGATATCTTGGTATAGATGAATTTCCCAATTTTGGAGATAACAAAGTAGAAACTGCATTCTATCTATGTAGATGATAATATGAAAGACGGGACAATTGTCTCTCAAAAAGGAAAAGTATTTACCACAACAGATGGATCAACTTTACTAAAGTTTACGAAATAGAAGGTAATGGAGCCAATCTTTATCAAGCAACAGAAATTGATAATGATCATATTTGGGCAATTGGATATAAGGAACAAGGTAATATCAATCAGCCTTTATCTTATTCAAAAACAACACAACAGACGGTTGGAAAGAGTATCCTTTTGTAAAGGAACCTGCAGGTTATTACGCTAAGAAATTTGTTTTGTTGATTCTAAATGGTTTTCTTTTAATCAATAAATATCTAAAAAAGCTATTAGATGTTAAGTTGTTTAAAACCATTAATGGGGGTAACTCTGCGTCTCAAATTTATAATGGAGAGATGTTTACCAAATTTACTTTAAAGATAGAAATACAGGTTGGGCAATTCTAGATAATAAAATCTATAAAACAATTAATGGTGGTAGTGTTTGGACTCTTGACTACACACACGACCAACCTATCCGCAATATTTCATATAAGAACAATGTTGTTTGGGCTTTTTTACAGATAAGATTATCAAACGCTATTTGTAATATTTAGCGATAGAATACTGTATAATAAAAACATTACAGCCCTAAAAAGCTGTACTATTTTAAAATAAATGGAATGAAAAAAACTTTACTCTTACTATTATTTATTGTTATTACTTCGTGTTATCAGGAAACTTCTATAGCCATAGAAGGTGATTATTAAGCTCGTATGCAAATGAGGATGAATCAATTCCTGTTATTATCAAAATAGACAATAAAGTCACTGGAGCAGATACGTATGAATGGACTTTTGAAGGAGGCAATCCAAGTAGTTCATCTTTAAAAAATCCAGGTGAAATATTGTATGATAAACAAGGAACGTTTATCATAAAACTCAAAGCATCAAATGTAGATGGAGAGCATAAAGAATTTAGTAAAACCGTTGTTATAAAAGACGGAATCAACATTCAGTTTACCCATGAAATTACTAAGAGTAATTATTCTCCGGTTGAAGTCGTACTAAAGAATACTACCCCTGGGGAAGGATTAACTTTTCAGTGGGACTTTCAAGACGGAATTCCTGCAAGTTTTACAGGAAAAACACCTCCAAATGCTGTATTTACAACTCCTGGTGAACACACAATAACGCTAACAGTTTCTAATGGTTTTGAATCGCAAAAACAAACTAAAACAATTACTGTTGCTCCTTATTTAGTGAGTTTGTTCACTTACGAACCAAAGTTTGAAGATGATGATTACCAGGCTCCGGTTACGATACATTTTACCAATAAATCTACTAGTGCAACAAACTACAAATGGACTTTTGCTGGCGGAAATCCAGCGACATCAACTGAAGAAAATCCTACGGTTGTTTTTGCAAGTGCAGGCAGTCATGAAGTTACACTAGAAGCTATTAACGATAAGACTAGTCAGATTTTTAAATCTACAATTACAGTTTTACCAGATACGAATCTGCGTATTTTGACCAACGTTAAATTGGGAATCAATTCAGCACATAACAACAATACTATTGGGGCAATGTTCTCAACAGTTACAAGACAGGTATACAAGGCAAATGAAATCAACGATCAAAATAGCAATTTAATTGATATTGTTTTTCAGGGCTTGAACAACAATTTTACCTACAACAGATTTATATCGCCGGATCAAGTGAACAATTATGGTTTTTTAACACTCCAAAATGCACAAAGCACCATTTTTATAAACTCCCAAAATTTGTGTAATTGTGGTTTAAATTTCACCGAAACCCAATTTGACGCGATGGTAAATGATACCCCGATAAAATCTTTAAATATAAATTATAACGCAGCTGGCGAACAGCAATTTGGCTTTACTTATCCAAAAATCATTCTGTTTAAAACACAAGACGGACGAAAAGGAGCCATCAAAATTAAAGATATGGTAAAGAACGGAACTGGTTCTTATATTTTATGCGATATCAAAGTACAAAAACAATAACCAATAAATGAAGAGAGAGAATAAGAAGATCTTGTTTTGGTTATGTATCGTTTTTGCCTGTTGTATTTGCAGCAAAGGATATACCCAAGATGTGGATTTAGAGAGTTTTTATAAGCCCAATTTTAATGTTACAGGTACTATTAATGCCAATATGATGTATTATAATTCTAATATGCCAAATACACGTGAGCCTTTTACTTATCTGCTTTCAGGGAGTTTAAATATTAGTGCTTTTAATTTTAATGTTCCATTATTTTATAGTATTACCAATCAAGGAAATAATTTAGGTTATACAGCCCCGTTTGATTTTAATCGATTAAGTATTATGCCCAAATACAAATGGGTAAAAGCCTATATCGGTAATGTAAGTATGACCTTTTCTCCTTATACCTTAAGTGGTTTTCCGTTTAAAGGAGTTGGTTTGGAACTTACTCCAAGAAGCCCTTTTAAAGTCACTTTAATGGGAGGACAATTACTTAAAGCCGTTTCTGAAGAAAATGCAATGGGAGGAATTCCAGTGTATCAGCGTTTTGGTTACGGAGCAAAAATAGGTTTTGAGCAACCACAATATAAAATTGGCTGGATTGGTTTTTATGCCAAAGACAATGTTAATTCTCTAAACATGATGAGTGATAAGGGAGTGACACCAAAAGAAAACTTTGTAAACAGTTTGACCTTTAGTACCTCTTTATTAAAAAATTTAAACTTTAATGTTGAGTATGCTTTGTCTGTTTTAACGGATGATACTCGAAGTAAAAATCTTTCAGGTGGAAGTTTTAGGGACAAGTTGTTTTCTGCCAAAGAAAGTACAAGTTATATGAACGCCTTTAATGTTAATTTTGATTATAACATCCAAAAGAGTGTCATAGGATTAACGTACGAGCGTATTGATCCTAACTATAATACATTGGGTGCGCTATATTTTAATAATGATTTAGAAAACATTGCTTTACGTTTTTCACGCCCTTTTTATCAGGATAAAATTACAGTATCTACCAGTTTAGGATTTCAAAGAGATGATTTAGCAAAAGCAAAAAAACAGGATACTAAACGGGTTGTAGCTTCCATTAATATGAACTATACAGTAACAGATCAACTTACTATTTCGGGTAGTTATTCGAATTTCTCTACTTATACAAATAAAAAATTAGATCAATTTGAGCTTATAAATAATCCAAATGTAGTACAGTCTGATACTTTAGATTATAGACAATTATCCCAAAATGCCAATGTAAATATGTCCTATGCTTTTGGGGAAAAGAGAAATCAAAATTTCAATTTCAATTATAGCATTGCTGGTCAAGCAAATGAACAGGGAGGTATTATAAGAAAAGGACAAGCCAGTACAGTGCAGAATTATAATTTGTCACATTCAGTAAATTTTATAGGAACCAAAGTAGCATTAAACAGCTCTCTTAATTACACCAATAATGAGGTTGGTCAAAATAGTAATTCTTCTATTGGAGGTTCCATTGGAGCCTCAAGAAGTTGTTCAAAGATAAGCTAAATACAAATTTTGGAGTGCTTTACAATAATTCTCAGTCAAATATGAATTCGAGTTCTGTATTTGGAGTTAAGTTTAACAATAGTTATATGCTACTCGAAAAACACAACTTGAATATGAGTATTATTTCAATGTTCAGGAGTAGTTCTAATGCGAAGAAATTTAATGATTTAACTGCTACATTAAATTATTCTTATTCACTGGATAAAATAAAACTACCAGCCAAAAAAGAGCCTAAAGAAGAAGTCAAAATTGTTTCAGATCCTATTTTAGAAATAAAGCACAAAGACAAGACTTATAAAGGAACTAGAAATGAAATCATAAAACAGTTACAGGATCTCCAACTTGCATTACGACCGATGCCAAAAGAAGATTCAGATGAATTAGAGTATTTATTAAGGCTGACTACTCTGACCCCAGATGATGAGAGTTTTAAAGAAAAAGCTTTAAATTATTTGAAAGCGTATGACTTAAATAATGACATTTTAAACAGATACAATGAATTCATTCTTGAAACTGTAAAAAGTTTAAAAGAAGAAATGATTCGCAAAGACGGAGCTTTTGAAAATGAATATGTTATAGCATTAGGAAGAGTTAATAAACACAAGATGCATGGAGTCAGTGAACAAGATGCAACCAATAAAATTGGTTATAATTCGTATTTAAAATTGGTTGAAAGAAAAAATAAAAAGCTACAACCTTTATTAATTCATAGATGGATGCTTAATGAGATCTCAATACTTGCCAATACTTCTGCAGATGATATCCATAAAAATGAAAATCTTTCCAGTTTTAATAAGCAAGAGTTGAGTCACTTCTTTAAAATGATGAAAGATAAAAAAACAGAAACAGAAGTAATAGAAGAATTAAAAATCAAACTAATTCCGTTTTACCATGATTTAGCAAGCAAGAATGTTAAAGATGATGAAGTTGATTTTAATTATTTAAAGAATAATTAAGGGATTAAAAAATAGGGCTCTTTACGAAGTATAGGTATTGTTTCGAAAAGGGTTTTGGCTAAAATATAAAAGAAGTTACTATGCTTTATTGTATAAAAAAACAGGATTATTTGTTTATGAAAAAAAATTATAGAATACATCTATCGGTCTTATTTATCATGCTTTCGGTTCTTTTTTCGTATGGGCAAGATAGTGTTACGTCAAAAGAAGCAGGAGCTGCTTCGAGTGCTATCGAAAAAATCGAAGCGTCTGAGCGATGGATAGATAAGTTTTCGAATCAGGATTTGGTAGAATTACCAGTCGGGATTCGTAATACAGTAAATAATGTTCAGTATTCTATTGGAATTACAAAAGCTGTTTTTTCGGCAGAGTACACCACTCTTACCGTTTTTTGTAGAGTAGATATTCCACAAAAAGATAAAAATGGACAACTGATGCAATTATTCTTTGGAGCAGATAATGTCAAATTATCGCATCAAGGAGGTATAATTGGGGAGGCCAAATTAGTATTATTAGGTAATGTTGATATTCCGTTTAGTGATAATAAATGGCAGGTTTCATTATATGGTGGTTTTGATATGGCAACTGGAAGTGTTGAGGATTTGACCTATGTAACAATTGATTGTGATGGTTTTAAAGAAATGAAAATTTCTGGAGCCGTGGAGTTTTCAAGGAATTTGATACTACCAATTGATCCAATAACAAAAAAAGTTGATGAAGCAAAAACGACGATTCCTAAAACCTATTATAACGGGAAAACAGTTCAGATACCAAACAGAGTTAGAGGTGATTTTAGCTTTATGGCAAGTAGCTGGAATGATATTTTGGTCAATGTAAGTTTAGAGCCTTTTACACTAAAAGACAAAAGAAACGGAAAAGATTTTGATGGTAATTTTGAGTTTTGGGTAAGTAATGCGGTATTGGACTTAAGTGATTTAAAAAATGACCCTACAGTTGTATTTCCAGAATATTATGCGAAAAATGCACTTTTAGTACCAAGTCCAGAAGCTTGGAAAGGAGTTTTTATTCAAGCTTTTGAGGTAGGTTTGCCTAAAGAATTTCAGACTACAGATACGGCATCAAGTAAAGAGAGGCTTCGTGTAGGTGCTCAAAATCTTATTATTGATAAATATGGAGTATCTGGAACTTTTTATGCAGATAATGTGTTCCCACTGGATCGAGGTATTACCAGTCAGGAAAAATCATGGGCTTATTCCTTAGATCATATTGATGTAACTATTGCAGCAAATACTTTTGTAAAAGCAAATTTAAGCGGTCAGATTCTTTTACCAATAACTAAAGCACCAACAGAAAAAAAAGAAACTTCAGCTCCCGCAACACCAAGTACTGGAACAACTCCTGCTAAACCAGTACAAACCAATAGAGCTGGCTTGGCATATAATGGATTTATATCCATGAATGAACAGCAGCTGATTGTGGTTACAAAAGATTCAATAGCTTTTGATATTTGGAAAGCAAAAGCGTTACTGCTGCCTAATAGTTCTGTTGAACTAAAATTAGTTAATGGACGGTTTTTACCCAAGGCAAATTTAAACGGAACAGTTTCTTTTGGTACCAATAAAGGAGCAACAGATGATAAAGACGTAGAGGGAAAACGTACGGTTGATTTTAAAGGAATTTCTTTTGAAAATCTACAATTGCAGACCGTCTCCCCTATTATTTCTGTTCGAAATATGGGCTATAAAGGTACAGTTGCCTTTGGTAATTTTCCTGTTTCCATTGGTAATATAAATGTTGCCATTAACGGAAATAATTCCCGAATTGATTTTGATTTAGGAATTAATTTGATGGATGCCGTTGGTGCAGGTGCCACAGCCCGAATCGGAATACTAGGAAAAATGTATGATGATGGTTATAGGCAACGAAGCCGATATGCCGGTCTTGATTTATCAGCCATAAATATTGATTGTGAATTTAGTTCATTAAAAATAAAAGGGAATCTTATCTTAATGGAAAAGGACCCCGTCTATGGAGATGGTTTTAATGCTGATTTAGAAGTGGATGTCGCAAAAATTGTCAACGTAAAAGCAAAAGCTATTTTTGGACGTAGTACTTTCAGGTATTGGTATTTTGACGCCGCAGTAAAATTCCCTCCAGCTGAAGGTTCCCCGTTTATGATTACTGGTTTTGGTGGAGGTGCCTATTATAAAATGCATAGAAATCAAGATATAGCCATTGGAGATTTCTCCCCATCAGGATTGAGTTATACCCCAGATGAAAAAGTAAGTTTAGGAATTAAAGCTTTAATTTATTTTAGTATTGGTTCACAAAGTATCTGTGATGGTGAAGCTGGATTTGAAATGGCTTTTAACTCAAAAGGTGGAGTCAATAGATTAGCCATTTTTGGGAAAGCTAATGTTCTGGCTACTATACCAGGACTCAAAGATGTTACTGACTTAATGGAAAAAGTAACTTCTGATGTTACTTCAAAGAAAAGTTTTTTAGGCATAACTGAAAATGATCTTAAAGGTTCTTTCGCTAGTAAATATATTCCAGAGGCAAAAGCAGCAATTCCAGGAGATTTATCAGCTGCAGTAGGTATAAAAATGGCAGCAGCAATAGAATTTGATTTTCAAAATAATTCGATGCATGCCACAACAGATGTATATATTAATACACCAGGGAATTTTCTTTCAGGAACGGGACCAGGTGGAAGAGCTGTTTGGGGAGTTTTTCATAAAGATCCCAAAGATTGGTATATGTACATGGGAACTCCAGATGACAGATGTGGTATAAAGATTGGAGTTGCCGGTTTATACCGTAAAACAACCGGTTATTTTATGGCAGGTACATTATTGCCAGGAAGCCCGCCCCCACCCCCTATTGTGGCTCAGATTCTGGGTGTAGATGCCAAACAATTAGATTATATGCGTGACGAAAATGCATTGGCAAATGGAGGGGGTATGGCCTTTGGTGCGAGTTTAGATTTTGACACGGGAGATTTAAGTTTCTTACTTTTTTATGCCCGTTTTCAGGCAGGAATGGGATTTGACATTATGCTGAAAGATTATCAGGAAGCCAGGTGTTCTAATACAGGAAAAACTGTAGGTATAAATGGTTGGTATGCTAATGGACAATCGTATGCTTACCTGCAAGGAGAATTAGGAATTAGAATCAAATTATCATTCTTGAAATTAAAGATTCCAATTATTTCAGGTGGTGCAGCGGTTTTATTACAGGCAAAATTACCAAATCCAGTTTGGATGAGAGGATATGTAGGTGGAAACATGAATATTTTAGGAGGATTAATTAAAGGTAAATTCCGCTTTAAATTAGAAATAGGGGAAGAATGTAAGTTTGAGAATGGATCTCCGCTAGGCGGACTTAAACTGATAACAGATGTGACTCCAAAACAAAGTTCTACCGATGTAGATGTTTTTGCTGTACCTCAAGCCGCTTTTTCAATGAAAGTAAATGAAGCTTTTGTGATTCCGGAAGATGAAGGTGATGTTACCTATAAGGTGATACTAGAAAAATTTAAGGTCCTTGATGGTACAAAAGAAATTCAGGGAATCTTAGAATGGGGTTCTTCTAAAGACAAAGCTAATTTTGTTTCTACAGATATTTTACCCCCGAACAAGGAATTAAAAGTTCAGGTAGAGGTTAGTTTTCAAAAGATGGTAAATGGTGTATTTCAGCCTATAAAAATAGACGGAAAAGTGGCAACAGAATATGAAGAGAGACTATTTACAACGGGAGGAGCTCCCGATCATATTCCACTTACCAATATAAAATATTCTTATCCTGTTGTAGATCAGAAATATTTCCTTGAAGAAGAATATCCAAAAGGATACATTCAGCTTAAACGTGGTCAGGATTATTTGTTTGAAGATGGGAAATGGGAAACTAGTATAAAAGTAAATGAAGATGGAGTTTCTAATGCAAAAGCTACGACTTTTAATTATAATACTAGTTCTAATGAAGTCTATTATGATCTTCCTAATATTAATCAGGACAAGAAATATAACTTTTCGATAGTGAGTAATTTAAAACAAACTCCGTCTAGAAATTCAGTAACTACGACAAAAACAAATACTATTAGTGATGCAGGTAATGACATACAGGTAAGAGAAAACCAAGCTGATGCATTATCTAAAACAGAGGGAAGTATTGATCGTTTATCTTACTCATTTACTACAAGTAAGTACAAAACTTTTACTTCTAAAATGAATGCGATAAATACGCAGAATTATAATTTTGGAGTATTATATTCAGATGTTATTTACTTATCCAATACGATTTCAAGTCAGGAAGCATTTGATATGGTTGAATTGCAAGGAGTAACATATAGCGATAATAAGCCCATTATAACAGCCCAATCTAAACTAAATGACGCGTATTATACAACAGATATCTTTCCATATCTCTATAAAGATTATCCTTTAAATGGTAAATATGCTATAAGTGACAGAGATACTAGTGAATTAGGAGTGATTCCTGCAAAAGCGATACCGCTCAATGCTTATTATATGACTAGTATTGAGAATAATGTAAACCAATCCTGGACAAAAGGCAATTTCCCATTTAAGTATAATATGCCATTGCTTTACAAACAGGATTGGGTTGATTTAAACAATCAGATTGCTAATGATTATGTAAACGGCTTAGTGAGTAGTACATCCGTTGCAAACCGTTTTCTAAATAGTAATTTCTTGTTTATGCGCTATGGTAATTATGAAATAGTAATGAAATACAATTTGCCAGGAGATAAGAAATCGACAGAGTTTACGTATAAGTATAAAAACAATAATAATTTTAGGTAATTAAGTTAAATCCATCTCAATTGTATCTTTGAGATGGATTTTTTTTTAAATATATAAACAAAAATAAACCTCAATAAAAATTACAATTGCTCTTTTCGAAGTTCCTCCATAAAATATGATGCAGGCATTCCTGTTCTGGAAAAAAAAGCTTTTGTAAAACGCTCTGTAGTGCTAAAACCGCATTCTTCTGATAGTGCATTGTTATTATAATTTTGAATTTTCTTATTCTCTTTTAATAAGCCAATCAAATAATCCACTTTTAGGTCATTGATATAATTTGCAAACTTTTTATCTCTGTAAGTAGCAATTATTTGTGAAATATATCTTGTGTTTGAGCCAAAAGTAACTGCAAGCTTTGCTAAAGTCCAATCTTCTTCCAAAAACTTTTTATCTACTTCAAACTTCTCCAATTGCTTTAAGACTGATGTCACCGTTTCTTGATTCATATCTTCTATTCTATTGGTTATATTCTTGGAATCAACTTTAATAGTAGCATCACTTTTTTTCATTAAATCATCAAATCTTTGCCGATAGATTTTCCTGTTTTTAATATGTTTATAAATGAGAAAGACAACAGATAAAAATAAAAGGACTACTATCCCCTTAAGAATAAAACCATCTCGTTCTCTTTTATTGAGTAACTTTTTAATACTGTTTTTCTGTACCAATAATTCTTTAGTGTCATAATCTTTGTGAATTCTTCCCGATACATATCTATATCTATTGTGCAATATGCTATCCACTTTAAGTAATTTTTCAATATAATAAAGTTGTAGTACAAGATCGTCTTTAGATTTAAAGTAGCTGATCAGTAATTCATAGTTATTGCGAAGATCCGGACGGATGTATCCTTTATCATCAAAAATAGAATCCACTTTTTGAAAATAGGGTATCGCTAGTTCGGGTTTCTTAAGATCCCAATAGCTTTTCCCAATATAAAAATACGCAACAGACTCATTTGCAAAACCTTTGTTTTTTTGAATAACGGCTAATGAATAGTTTATTTTCTTAATAGCCAAAGCATAATTACCTCTGAAATACTGATTAACTCCTTCGGAAAGAATAAAATACTCTTTCATTTCATTATTAGCCAATCTTTCTCCTTCCAATAATCCCTTCTCATTTGTTTCTGTACATAAGCTGTAGTTTCCAATACGATTATAACACAACCCAAGAGAATGAAGTGAATTCAAATAGCCACTATCATTATTTTTCTTAAAATAATTGATGCATTCCTTAAACAAAGCAATTGCCTCATTATAAGACCCAAGAAAGTATTTTATGTTAGCAATATTGTATTTGGCCTTATAGATTAAATACTTGTCATTAGTTTTAGAAATATAACTATTGGCAATAAGATAATTATCTAATGCATAATTGTGTTTTTTCCAAGCATAGTATACAATTCCTTTTGTAAGATAGGCCGAACCTATCAAAGCATTGTCCTTTGATTTTTTTGCAGTGTAGATCATACTGTCTGCATATACCAGTTTCAAATTTTCTGGGGAGTGGTAGAGATAGTTTTTATAGCCATTTACCATCTCTTCAAAATTCTTTTCTGCTTTTGATTTTACCAAAAAAGATTGAAGATAGAGGGATTGTTTAACACTACCTTTTACGGATTCTTCTATTCGCTCAAAGAGATAATCATAATTCTTGTATCGAAGTGTGTCAGGAATTTTAAAATGGAGTTCCTGTGCGCTGATTTGACCTCCCCAACAAAAAGAGAGTAAAAAAAGATACTTTCTAATCATAATGTGAATTAAAATGAGACATTATTTCCTCTGCAAAACCATTTTAGAGCCAAGTATTCGGCTTAAAAAGAATCTAGGGATATTTTGCCATAAATTATCTCAAATATAATACAAACAATTGATAACTAACTATTTTGCTCTAAAAAAGGCATACGGATTTTCATAAAATCCATACCGTAAAGTATGAAAATCCATATACAATGTTTTGCGGGATAAAAAAAAGCCCTTTAGATTTGTCTCGAATTCAAAAGCAAAAACATTTGGCATCGTGCTAAATTCAAGTTCTGCTTACCCGGGTGAAATGAACTGACTACAAAAGTAGTCTATCACATTTTACACATTTCAATCATGAAAAACATTTCAATATCATTAGTAATTTTAACATTATTAATTATTTCCTGTACAAATGATACTGTTGACAACACAGAAAGCATCGCTCGTAAGATAAGCATGAAAAAATTAGAAAAATCAACAAGTTTGATGGAAAACCTGACCCCTGAAAATCCGGAAAACACGTATGACTTTGCAGGTCAAATACATAATAACATTCTTGATGTTTATTTGTCCGGCAATTATCAGCATACTACAATTGCGCAAATTAGCCAACAAATTGAAGTCATTGCAACTGCAAACAATGATTTAATGCTATTAAACATGCAAACAAATCTGCCAATTAATCTTGACATAATACAAGAAATTGTAAATAATCCTCAGTTTGAACTAGATCAGACTATTACAAATTCTACAATGACAAGTGCTGCAAAAGATAGCCTTTCCAGTTTTATGAGTAATGTCCTTTTATGGGAAAATCACCCCTATGAGGAAATTTATCAAAACATTATTTATTATGAATCATCCGTGATAGCTAATTCCGGATTTAGTAACGAGGATAAAAGAATTATCCTCACGACTTCTTCCATAATACGATATTCCATCTATTACAATCTGGTACGCAAAGATAAAGATTGGCCTCCCTCTAAGGGACACCGTGTTGGGGGACTTAGTGGTGCTATGGATAATTCATCTACTGCGATTAGACGCTCCCTTGTTACAGGAATTATGATACGTACTCTAGCAACTTACTGATGTTGTATCGTCTTTATTCCATCGAAAAGGAAATAATATACACTTTTACTGTGTTTCTAATTCTTTTCAATCTTGTTAGTCTTTATTTCATCATAGACCTACTTTCCTATGATGAAATAATTGGCTACCTCACAAATGGTGAGATAAAAAGTGATAGCCCACGCATTCTGGCTTACTTACTTTTTGTGAGTGGCATGTCCAATTTACTTTTTGTCACTGTTTCATTGATGTCCAGATTACTATCGGAGTAACCTGATATCAACTTAAACCTATATAAAATAAAATTTATTTAACTCGTTGCAATCCTAATTTTATAAAAGAGCATTGTTGTGGTAAGAAAAAATTCAAAATATCATCATCCCGGTTTGCAGGTCTACATATACAAAAATTTAGCACCTATAACCGTTTTTAATGAGCTTCTTAACGCAGACCATTTTTCTGTACTGAGTGTAAATTCAGGTTCTTTATCTATAAAAATAGATAACAAAGACGTTACAGTCTTCGAAAATGAATTACTAATAATTCCGATACAAAGTTCATGTGAAATTTTGACAACGAGTAAACAATTGCAAATATGCCTAATATCGTGTACACCAGATTTTATTTTTGAGAATAACATCCGAAGACTACATATAGGGTATTTTGATTTTTACACTAGGAAACTTCCTTCGAAAATTTATATCAAAGATAAAGAACTCCAGCACCTAGTATTTTTGTTTGAACAATTATATCAAAAAAAGAAAATCCAGTAAACAAATTTTTAAAGAAGAAATATTGCTGCTTAGTTTTAATTTATTCCTTTATGTATTAGCAGAAAAACATAGCAGTTATCTTCAACAATTAAACGAAAATTTCACCATAAAAGAAAAACTACTAATACAATTTTTTAAAATTTTAGAAATGAATTGCAGAGAACAACACAATGTAAAATATTATGCGGATGTATTATCTATGACACCTAGTAATCTTACAAAAATAATTAAGGAATTAACTCAGAAAACAGCTAAACAATTTATTGATCAAGCTACTGTTTTAGAGGCTGAAAATTTACTTCAAAATACAGATATAAGTATTTCCAATATTAGTGAAGAACTGCAATTCACGGATTCTTCAGCTTTCAGTAATTTTTTCAAAAGACATACTTCCCTGTCCCCTTCCGAATATCGGTCACGATTAAATCCTCATTGAATAATGCATAAACATAATTTGACTGGGTTAAGAATGTTCTATAAGCATTGATTTAGAGTACTGTCGATTGCAAGTCGAGAGAAATATTTACTAAGTAAAAAGTAAAAAAAATGACTCAAACCTATCTTTTAGAATGGATGGATTTAACGGTGACCTCAACCCTTAATCCTCGTAAAACAGACCTTACTATGATTACTCCCATTCAATCCAAAGCGATTATTAAAAAAGCGACCGAGCAAACATTCTTAATTCAATCACAGTTTACGGTACAAGTTTTTTCGCTTACCAATGAGAAACAGATTAAAATATTAGTTGGAAATTATTATTCATCACTGCTATTTCTTTTAGATAGAATCACAGAAATAAGTAACCGCAATGATCAACACCGCGAACATTTAAAAGAGGTTACATCAACTTTAATATCCTGTTTAGATGAATTAATAACTTTTGTTGAATCAAGATTTGCAAACTATTTAAACAAGCCCTTTCCAATTACTGAAAAGAAGATAACTGAGTCCTCTGTTGTAGACTCTACTTCTAGTAAAGTACTATGCAAACTTTCAACAGATCAGACAGCTCTGATACTTAGAGCATCCGATGAACTAAAAATTTCTTATTTCAAAATCAATGAATCATTTATTTAAAACAATCGTTCCTTTTTTATCCACTCCAAATAAAGTAAATCTTTCTTATAATGCGATGCGTGGCAAGGCATACGTTGCCGAAGAAAGAGACAAAGAAATAGCGATTGAAACATTGGAACGTATGATTAAACAGATTAAAGAATATTAACTAAATAGTACTAATTTAAAATTTAAAAACATGAAAAAGCTATCCTGTATTTGGACCTTGTTAATTTTGATAATCACAGGCTGTCAACCTAAAAAACTAGATGAGAAATTGGCTACTGCCCTTATTCTAGAAAAAAATCATTATCCTACAATTGTAGACCATGATATTTACTGCAATGATCCCGCACACGCGTACACCATTTTTAAATCTGGTCTTGTCGAAAAAGGATTTGTAAAAGTGCTTCAAAATAAGAAATTTGGTGATACAATTTCTTTCGTGAGTTTTACCTCTGCGGCAAAACCATACTTACTGCCTACACCCCTTGCTGATAAAATATCTAAAATTCAACGCGTAAAAGTAGCAGATGAAGAATTTGGAGCAATTAAGGGAATTCGGATTATGAGTTCTGGTAATAAGGCAATTGTAGAATACACTACGATTCGAAAAAAGAATATTTTTGCTGCTGTCATTAAAAATGGATTGAAAGATACACTCACTCATGAAGTCTATTTTATACGAACAGATGATGGCTGGCAGCTTATGGATAAAAAATCGGAAATTGAATTTTTATCTTATTAGAATATACAAAAGTTACTTAGGCAACCATAAATTCTATTACAAACTTTTATACTTTCATGGCTCAGAAATGTATCAAATTGAATATGTTTGGGTCTACCATTTATTAATCTTTAATAATCTCTTTGTGAACCATTCTATGATATGATCTAAAGAAAATTCAACAAGATAAAACTGATAAATCATTTTATTTTAATTCAAAAGTTAATAAATTGTAGTAAAAAGATTTCTTATATTCGCTTGAATAAAAGAAACTTATTTCACAAAGACAAGTAAAAAAGTTGTTTGATGCCATTTTATAGCTAGTATAACAAGTTAGTTGCAAGCGCAAAAAAATCGGAGAATAAATTAAAATTCATAAAAAAATTATGGCAAAAATAAATCTAAAACTTCCCGAAGAAATACGAAAAGTTGAATATCTTGATAGTCTTGTGCTTAAAACGATTGAATATAGGGAAGATTTCAAACCATTTGTCGAAACGCTAATTGTGAATGTTGAATTTATCATATCTAAATCTATTAAAGAACAAGTTGTTAATTCTCTTACCGAAAAAAACGGAGTATTTGAATTAACTATTCCAATGAAAAGATATTGGATAAGTCCAACTAAACTAACACCTCCTCCAAGTCCTAAAGACGTTTATAATTCTGTACTGTTTGCGTTAGATAGCGCTTTAAAAGATTTTAATAATGATATTCTAAATGATTCTGAAAACGAACCCAAAAATGAAAATATCTAAATAAATAAAGCTCGTGCAACTAACACACGTTTATGGCTATTGTGGAATTAAGTGGAATTATCGTTTCGCATCAATTTTTTGCAAAGCCGAAAATTGAAAGGTTACGAACTTCCATAACAGCCACAAGTACGAGAACGTCAGACTGTGGAAAAACTAAAATCATCCTCTTAAGAATCCCATATTTGAGTTTTTCTTTGCTAGCCGCCCTCCCAATACTTTCTAAATTTAAAGTAGTTTTTTCACAGTCTGACGTTAGCGGTCATGCTAAAAAAATCAGAGAATTCAATAACCTAAAGTAAATAAATGAATCTAAATACCGAATCAATAAATAATTTTTTATCTAAACTATCTGTTCTTGATTACAAATATAGATTACATGAAAAAGATAAAGAGCAATTCAATATTTTTACCGCATTACATAAAGAACGTGATGAAGTTAGATTACACTCAAGGTTTATTTCTGTCTTATTATCTCCAGAAAGCAGACATAATAAAAATGATACATTTTTAAAATTATTTTTAAAAACGTTATCTATTGAAAATTTTGAAATAGAAAATGTGAAAATTTATCCTACAGAATTTCAAAAATCAGAATTTAATAAAATAGATATTTTAATAATCAATAGAATTTCAAAACAAGCAATTATTGTTGAAAACAAGATTGGGGCTGGAGATTCAAATCATGAAGATAGAGGTCAATTAGAAGGTTATTTTGAATTAATTCATACGCTTGAAAATATTCCTAAAGAAAATATTAATGTTTTTTATTTAACATTAGATGGGCATTTACCAACATCTGAAAGTCTTGGTAAATACGAGCTTTTAGAAAACATGAATGGAAGAACTATTGACTATGAACACGAAATACAAAATTGGCTAACACTTTGTTTAAATGAATGCATATTTCAACCTTATCTAAGAGAAAGTATTATTCAATACATAAACTTAATAAAACAAATGACTAACGATAATACAAATATTCAAGAAAGGATGGAAATTAGAAATCTAATTTCTAATAGTAATGAAAATATGATAAGTGCAAAACTTCTTGTGGATAATTTTAAACATGTTAAATGGCATACAGCAATGGATTTTTGGAATGAGTTATGCCTAGAATTAGAAAAAAAAGGTTTTAAAATTCATTCAAAACCTAATCAAGAAAATATCACCAATACTACTCATTATGAAGTCTATAAAAAATCCTATGAATCCTCCAATGATTACGGAATTCATTTTTCATCAACTTCTAGGATGGAATTATTCATATGGAATGGAACTGGCGATAACTGGATTTACTGGGGTTTAGAAAAGAAATTATTAGTACCTGAGCAATTAAATCGAATAAATTCTACTTTGACACAAGACTCTTGTTTTTTTCAGATAAGTGAAAATGAATATTGGAAATATTTCAATCTAAATGATGACGAAAATATTTTCTTTCCTGATTTTTCATATAAAGGAACTTTTGACCTAATAAATGTAAATCATAGAAAAATGATAATTGAAACCAAATTAGTTCCTGAAATTTGTTCGTTTCTGATGGAAAATCTATAAAAAACGACCGCTAACACATCTAAAATAATTCATTTTATCCTCTAATTAGCCTTCCAATCAGAAGGCTTTTTTATTTTTTTTACATTTTTTTTATTTTTTTCTCCTTGATTTTACTGGGGGTGCAACGGGGTACAACTGGGGTGCAACAAAAAGTTGTACTTGTAGCAGTTTGTTGTCTATTGTTTCTTTGCCCTGTAATGATGAAGATCCTCATTTGGAATTATTCCATCTATGGGGATTGTGAGAAACTAATGTAGAACGATAAAATGAGGAGCGTATGTTTACAAACATTTCATGGGGTAATTACATAGTTGTGGTTATTCTGCTATTAGCAAGTTGGTATTTATTTGTTGGATTTCGATTTTATTTTGATGACCTCAAAGAAGTGATCTCAGGAAAACGGAAACTTCAATTCCCGCAGATTAGGAGATCCAAATTACGGAGACTTTCAATCCGAAGAAAACGATCAGGAAACACCTTCACCTACTTCAAGCCAACCTACGTTTGGAGAATTTGACACCACCTTTCAGGATGTTGATGCGCTGGTGGCACGATTAAAAAGTTTTATCGCTGACGCAGCAAAGAAAAAATTAGTCAAAAAAGAATTTACCTATTATCTGCAACTCCTACTAAGAGAATATCCTTCCGTAAAAGATTCTGCTTTTCGCTCTTCTGTGAGTGAACTGATTGTGACAGAGTGCAAAACACTTGACGCTGTATCTGTAACCCAAGCAGAAGCGGAAGGTTTGTGGGACTAAAAAATCTAAAACATTCTAACGGAGGAAATGCCCCTGTCCGTCCCGGCGCAGTATGGCATATGTAACAGGAAAGTGGCACTGCGACAGCGGCAACACCTCCGTTTTTATCTGAATTATTAAACTTTAAAATAATGTGTGATGAAAAAATGGAACTGGAATTTTAAAAAGTTTATACCCCAAAAAAATAATCGTATCGGTATTCTCCTGGCTCAAATCCTTTTTGCGATAAGCTATGAGGTTTATGCTCAGGATGGGCTGGCAGGAATCAATGAAGCCAACCAGCAGGTACGAAGTTACTTCGATGCAGGAACGGAACTGATGTATGCCGTTGGGGCAATCCTTGGGCTCATAGGCGCAGTCAAGGTATATCAAAAATGGAATGCAGGGGATCCTGATACTGGAAAAGTTGCCGCCGCCTGGTTTGGTAGCTGTGTTTTTCTTGTCGTAGTGGCTACCGTAATCAAATCCTTCTTTGGGATTTAAACGAACAAGGTCATGTCAAATAGTGTATATCAAATCAACAAGGGAATCAACCAAAGCATAGAATTTCGCGGATTAAAGGCACAATACATCTGGTACCTGGGTGGTTGTGTTATTGCTCTTATGATACTGTTTGCAATACTGTACATAGCAGGTTTACCATCACTAATCTGTATAGGAATTATTGGCATATCAGGAACCTTGTGGGTTTTAAAAATATATAAAATGAGCCATCAATACGGAGAATATGGAATGATGAAAGCGTTAGCGAAACGACAAATTCCTAAAGCAGTGAAATCCCAGAGTAGAAAAATATTCATGAACTTTTCTAAAAACACACCAAATGAAAAATGAAATTTCAATAGCTACCGGCTGCAAGTTCCACATTGATAGTAACGCTCAGGCTATAGTGGAAACAGCGAATCCTAGCAATACTACTCCTCTTGAAGGATTACCAATTTATGAGATTCAGGGAACGTCATTTTATGTCGACATCAACAGTCAGGCTCTAATCGAAACAACAAATCTTACCAATACGATTTCTTTCCATGATATGAAAGATCACGGAACCCACTACTCTATGTGTTACCAGTCTGAGTATAAAAACTTTCCGTGCCAACTCGATGCAGTTGAAGATACTATCAATATCAACATATCCCCTTTGCTCATTTTAGATTCCGAAGGTATGGCAAAGAAGTATGGAGTTGCTATAGAGAGTTTAAAAAATAAAACTGACTTAGAGTTTCTTAATCCAAATTATGAAGGTTTCATGGAACGGGTAGCCGGAATCCTTCCTCATATTGATATCGCAGGACAGGATTTTATCATAGATCTCAACTTAAAAGAACTGAGATTAGCGGAGGATCCTTTTATAAAATTGGAATTTAAAGACTTCGAAATTGGTTCTTTTGATGGAGACTTTGCCTATCATTTTCTATATGATACCAAACTTCAAAGGCTAGTAGGTAATGAATCCTCAAAGGGTGTTATCCGAGTAGAATTGCCTAATCTTTTATATCTGGATCCTGTTGGACTTGCAAGACGCAATGGTCATGAAGACTCAGCCTATATCAGGGACTATCCAATAGAAAAAAATTTGAAAGCGACTACTTATACAAGCCCGCTAGATGTAAAAAAACATTCCAACAAACAAACTTTAGATAATAATGAATTCCCTAGAAAAAAGGGAAAAAGACTCTAGGTGATGATTTGAATTAACAGGTAAATGATAGATGAAGATGGAAAAGATGACGGATGATATTTTACCGATTATGGATGTCGAGCACGATTGCATCCTGTCCAAACAAGGAGATGTGACGGTAGTATTTAAGGCAGAACTGCCTGAGATATTTACCTTGTCAGATCAGGAATACGAAGCGTTCCATCAGGCATGGCTCAAGGCCATAAAGTTACTTCCCAAGTTTAGTGTATTCCACAAACAGGACTGGTTTATCGATAGTAAGTTTGAACCTGATTTTACCAGTGAAGACTCTAGTTTTCTTACCCGAAGCAGTGACCGTTTTTTTAATGAGTGTCCATTTCTGGATCATTCGTGTTATATTTTTCTAACCAAGAAACCAGCAGGAAGGAAAACCTCCAGTTCCTTATTTTCAAATTTACTGAGAGCTTCTATCGTTCCAGAAGAAACATTAAAAGCACAATTACGTCAGGAATTTATAGATAGTACCGGACAATTCAGACGCATACTGGAAGATAGTGGTTTTGTAAAGCTAACTCGTCTTGGTGATGATGATCTTAGAAGTCACAGCAGAAAGATTGGGATTATAGAGAAGTATTGTTTCCTTTCTGAAAAGGAAAATTCATTTGTATTTAAAGATATTGCTTTCGATGATGATTTGCGGGTTGGCGACAAGCATTGCCAAATTTATACATTAGGTGATGCTGCCGACTTGCCAGCTCTATGTGGTTCTCGAATTAATTATGATAGATACTCCACTGATAAAACTAAGTTCAGTATAGGATTTGCATCAACACTCGGTCAATTACTTTCCTGCAACCATATTTACAACCAATATATTTTTATAGAGGATTTCCAAAAAACCTTGCAGAAATTGGAAAGCAAAAGACTTCGATTACAATCCTTATCAGCCTACAGCAGAGAAAACCTTATTGCTAGAGATGCTACCAATGATTTTCTTAATGAGGCTATCGGTCAGCAACGACTTCCTGTAAAAGCTCATTTTAATGTACTGATTTGGACGGATAATAAAGAAGAACTCAAAGACCTGAAAAACAAAGTTTCTTCAGCATTGGCTCAGATGGATGCTGCTGCTAAACAAGAAACCGTAGGAGCAGCTCAGATTTTTTGGGCAGGTATTCCAGGAAATGCAGCAGACTTTCCCATAAACGACACCTTTGATACGTTCACAGAACAAGCGGTTTGTTTTTTGAATCTGGAAACAGGTTATCGTTCTTCCTTGAGTCCAATTGGAATTCGCTTAGGAGACCGTTTAACAGGAAAACCTGTTCATGTAGATATTAGTGATGAGCCAGTTAAGATGGGTATTTGTACCAATCGGAACAAATTTATACTGGGGCCATCGGGAAGCGGAAAATCCTTTTTTACTAATCATATGGTGAGGAGTTACTACGAACAAGGAACTCATGTTGTATTGGTTGATGTGGGACACAGTTACAAAGGATTGTGTGATATGGTGGGTGGATATTATTTTACTTATGATGAAAAGAACCCAATTCGATTCAACCCCTTTTATATCAGTGATGGTGATATACTGGATACTGAAAAAAAAGAAAGCATTAAAACATTGCTTCTTGCCCTTTGGAAAAAAGACAATGAAACGTTTAATCGAAGTGAATATGTAGCACTGTCCAATGCACTGCAATTGTATTATGAAAAGTTAGACAGTAATCCGGATTTGTTTCCTTGTTTTGATAGTTTTTATGAATTTCTAAAAGATGATTTTGTAACCGTATTGGAGGGTGATAAAGTAAAAGAAAAGGATTTTGATGTAAACAATTTTCTGTATGTATTGCGTCCTTACTACAAGGGAGGAGAATTTGATTACCTGCTCAATGCTACTGAAAATTTGGATCTGTTAAAAGAACGGTTCATTGTTTTTGAACTTGATAATATAAAAGATCATCCGATACTCTTTCCAGTGGTAACCATTATCATTATGGAAGTCTTTATAAGCAAGATGCGCAAACTCAAAGGTATTCGAAAAATGATACTTATTGAGGAAGCATGGAAGGCTATAGCCAAAGAAGGAATGGCGGAATACATTAAGTATTTGTTTAAGACCGTTCGTAAATTCTTTGGGGAGGCGATTGTAGTCACTCAGGAAGTAGAAGATATTATTTCTTCACCAGTAGTCAAGCAAGCAATTATCAATAACAGTGATTGCAAGATATTACTGGATCAGAGTAAGTACCAAAACAAGTTCGAGCAAATCCAAGAATTACTTGGACTTACTGAAAAAGAAAAAGCACTGGTGCTCTCGGTAAATAAAGCCAATGACCCTGACAAGAAATACAAAGAAGTATTTATCTCACTGGGAGGAATGCAATCTAAAGTGTATCGGACTGAGGTATCCCTTGAAGAATACCTCGCTTATACTACCGAAGAAACCGAAAAAGTAAAAGTACAGGCGTATGCCAAGAAATTTGATGACGACATCCGAAAAGGTATTGCGGCACTCGCTATAGATATGAGAAATGGAAACTAAACAATACTAATTATGAAAGCGAAAACGAAAATTATAATTTGCCTGTTGTGCTTTTTACTTATAAGCACTCCTACCCGACCAGCAGAAAAGGTTGCAGTACTACCAATTTTAGAAATGGTAAAAGCTGTTGCCAAAAAAGTAATCAAAGCAATTGACTTAAGGATTCAAAAACTACAGAACAAAACCATCTGGCTGCAGAATGCACAGAAGAAAATAGAAAATATCCTGTCCAAATTAAAGTTGGATGAGATTTCCGATTGGACCCAGAAACAAAAAGACCTCTACAAGGATTATTATGAAGAGCTCGCAAAAGTCAAATCCATTATTACCTATTACCAGCGCATCAAAGATATTAGTCAAAAACAGGTTCGATTAGTCGACGAATATGAAAGAGCCTGGAACTTATTTCAAAAGGATGCTCATTTTAATGCAAGCGAATTGGATTATATGCAAAGGGTTTATTCCGGAATATTAAATGAAAGTCTAAAAAATATCGACCAGATTTTCTTGGTATTGGATTCTTTTACCACCCAAATGAGTGATGCCAAGAGAATAGAAATCATCAATGCTGCCGCCGATCAAATCGATACTAACTATAATGACCTGACACTCTTTAACAGACAGAACATACTGCTGAGTCTTCAAAGAGCCAAAACACAGCATGATGTCAATTCGGTTAAGAAATTTTACGGAATTCCGTAATAAATAAAAAAATCATGAAAAAGATATTTTTTATGTTTCTCTTATTAGGATTCTTTAAGGGAAATATTCATGCACAGACCAAACAACAAAGGATTCTTTTACAGCAAATAGCGGCACTTCAAACGTATATCGGATATGCTCAAAAAGGTTATTCGGTAGCAAAAAAAGGACTGGGTGCTATATCAGATTTTAAGCGTGGAGAATTTAATCTTCATGGTGATTATCTCACATCGCTCAAGCAGGTTAATCCAAAAATTAAAAAGTATGCAAGGGTAGCTGAAATTATAGGGCTACAGTTAAAAATCATAAAAAGCTACAAGAGCTTGTACAGGCAAATCCAACAGGATGATTTATTCCACGGCGATGAAGTTGATTATATCCAAAGGGTATTTGAGAGGGTAATTGAAAATTGTGATACTAATATGGATGAACTATTGATACTTATTTCGGACGGACAGTTAGAGTTGAAAGACGACGAACGAATGAAACGCATTGATACCATCTACCAAAACATGCTCGATAACTACACTTTCTCTGAGGGTTTTGGTAATCAAACTAAACTGATGGCTTTATCAAAAGCCAAGGAGTTGAAAGAGGCAAAAATCAGCCGTGCCTTGCGCGGCATAAACTGATATATCATGAAAAAAATACTGATTATAGGAATTGTATTTATCGGATTGTTATTTCCATTGAGAGTAACAGCTCAAAAACAGGAAATCCAGCAATTGATTTTGAACATTGAGAAACTGAGCCAGTTTAAACAAATCCTTAAGGATATGAAAAAAGGCTATGAAATGCTCAGTGGAGGTTATAATACGGTCAAAGATTTATCTAAAGGAAATTTCAGCCTGCATGAAACATTCCTTGATGCGCTCATGCAAGTCAGTCCCACAGTCAGAAATTATAAGCGTATAGGTGATATTGTGAATTATCAGGTACTCTTGGTAAAAGAATACAAGTCCGCTTTTAGCCGCTTTAGGGATAGTAAAAATTTTAACCCTGAAGAAATTGCCTACCTCGAAAGGGTGTACGATAATCTGTTTAAACAAAGTCTTAGAAATCTTGAGGAATTAACCTCAGTCGTTACCGCTAATAAAATGCGAATGTCGGATGATGAACGATTGGCATCTATTGACAAGATATATGTTGATATGCAAGACAAGCTTATGTTCCTGAGAAACTTCAATAACAATACTTCAGTACTGGCTTTACAACGAGCCAAGGAGCGCAATGATGTAAATGCGATTCGCAACATGTTCACCAAATAACTAAATATCCACTCTTATGATACACATAAATAAGGAGGCATTACTTGTCGTCCTAGGGATTTTATTACCCTTTACCAGCCAAGCACAAGGAGTTGCAGATGAGATGAACAGTCTGCATAGTGTATTGGAACAGTTATACGATGAGATGATGCCTTTGTGCAGTAACCTGCTTGGAGTTGGACAGGGACTTGCCGGTTTTGCAGCGATCTGGTATATCGCTTCGAGAGTCTGGAGACATATTGCCAGCGCAGAACCTATAGACTTCTACCCTCTCTTTCGTCCATTTGTTATTGGATTTTGCATCATGATTTTTCCTTCAGTATTGTATATGATTAATGGCGTGATGAAACCTACTGTTACCGCAACCGCCGCAATGGTAGAAGGATCGAACAAAGCTATTGAACGACTACTTAAAGAAAAAGAAGAAGCCCTTAAGAGTACTAATCCTTGGCAGATGTATGTTGGTTCCAATGGAAGTGGTGATCGCGAAAAATGGTATAAATACACTCATGATGATGCCAACCCAGAGGGAGAGGGAAAATTTGCCAGTATCGGTAATGATATCCAATTTGCTATGAGTAAAGCCTCATATAATTTTAGAAATTCAGTAAAAGAATGGATGAGCGAAGTACTGCGAATTTTATTTGAAGCGGCTTCACTCTGCATCGATACACTTCGAACTTTTCAATTGGTGGTGCTGTCTATTTTGGGTCCACTCGTTTTTGGCATATCCGTCTTTGATGGTTTTCAACATACGCTCACCGTCTGGCTGGCGCGCTATATCAATATTTACCTATGGCTTCCTGTGGCAAATATCTTTGGCAGTATCATCGGAAAGATTCAAGAGAATATGCTGAAACTTGACATCTCGCAAGTAGGTGAACACGGTGATACTTTCTTTAGCAGAACCGATGTAGCCTATCTCGTCTTTATGATTATCGGTATCGTAGGGTATTTCACTGTACCTTCTGTTGCCAACTATATTGTTCATGCTGGCGGTGGTGGTGCGTTAGGGCAAAAAGTCACTAGTATCTTCAGCAATTCCACAACTTCCGTTATCAACACCACCTCCCAAGGAGCTGGTATGGCAGCAGATGCGATGGGCAATGCAGCTGGGAGAATGTACCAAAGCATGTCTGGTTCTGCTGGCTCATCTCCTTACTTTAAAGATAAGGATAACTATATGGGTAATAAATTAAAAGGCAATTCCTAACCTCTAAATAAAAGTAGCATGTTTAGTAAAATGAAAAATATTGACACTGCCTTTCGCCATGTTCGCGGCTTTACTATGCTGGTAATTGTTGGTTGCATTTTAATTAGTTGTTTCTCCCTTTACAAAAGTTTTTCCCTTGTATCTCAAATGCAGAACAAGGTTTACATACTGGCTAATGGAAAGGCATTAGAAGCCTATGCTTCGGACCGAAAAGACAACATACCCATTGAGGCACGAGACCATGTAAAGACGTTTCACCAATTCTTCTTTACTCTTGACCCCGATGATAAAGTAATCAAAAGTAATGTTACCAAGGCACTTTATCTAGCTGATGACAGTGCCAAAAGGATCTACGATGATCTAAAAGAAAATGGCTATTACTCGGGTATCATCTCAGGGAATGTCAGCCAGACGATAAAAATTGACAGCATAACCATTGACATCAATACCTATCCATATGGGTTCCGATGTTATGCTACTCAAAATATCATCAGAACCACCAGCATTGCCCATCGGAACCTGATAACAAAAGGTAACCTTCGCAATGTATCGCGAAGTGACAACAACCCCCATGGTTTTTTAATTGAACGTTGGAATACCATTGAGAATCGGGATTTAGGCACTGAAAACAGAAAATAATAAACTACTGATTATGAGATTTTATTTTAGGAAAAACGATGCTATTGAAAGTATTAAAAACAGTCTTTGGCAAAAATTTGAACAGGCAAATCTTCGATTGCAACATAGGTGTGCACAATGGTTGGAACGCAAAACAGCTCACTTTTCACGACTCCATTGGATTGTGATTCTGTTCAGTTTTATAGTATTTACAGGAGGTTGCAGTATGTACCTGATTGTAACGAGCTTTTCTGGAAATACAACTAAAAATATAACTGTCATTCCAATTACTAAACCAACTAATTCAGTTCCATTAAAAGAAAAAGACATCGAGCTCAAAACAATTATCAGTAAAGTTGAATTAGAAAAAATTAATCATTTTCGAAAGTATATGGACAGTCTGGGACGTAGTCCAACAGGAAAAAAAATACATGACAGTATTGTATTATGCCGTCCAGGGCTTCTGGACAGCCTTTCAATACTAGAAAATTATTATTACTCACATTTTAAAAATTGATATCATGGAACAAAAAACAAAATCATTAAAGGAGTTAAAGCATCGTAAGATGCTCTTGGTATTACCTCTATTGGCTCTCCCATTTATAACGGTGATATTTTGGGCATTAGGCGGTGGAAAAATGGACGCTGCCAACTTAGCAACGCCACAGCAAAAAGGGTTTAATATCAAACTGCCCAATGCAAACCTCAAAGAGGGGCTTCTGCTAGATAAAATGAATTACTACGATATGGCAGCCCTTGATTCGGCAAAGCTAAATGAACTCATCAAGAAAGATCCTAACTATTTAAGTCAGTCTTTCCAGATTGACTCGACTGAAGATAGTAGTAATGTCAATTCTAAAAAAGGACGAACTGGATTAAATACATCAGCGTATCAGGATCCAAACGAAATAAAAGTGCATCAAAAATTGGAAGCATTGCAAAAAGCAATCAATGCACCCGTAGCTGTTCCTACACAAAATAGGGATGTCAGTAGGTATACAAAATCAAATGAGTCTTCCATGCATTCCAATGATGTAGACAGACTCGAACAAATGATGCAGTCCATGAATACTGGGCAGGATACTCCAGATCCGGAATTGCAACAACTCGGTGGAATGTTGGAAAATATATTAGATATCCAACATCCTGACAGATTACAGGAAAAATTAAGAAAAGCTTCCGAGACTCAGCGAGGACAAGTATTCTCTATTTCCACCAGAGAGCAAGAAGACCCTGTTTCTTCTTTACAAAACAAATCGGATAATGCTACCGAGTCAGGACAGAATGAGTTTTACTCCATTGATGAATCTCAAAATGCGGATTTAATGCAAAATGTGGTGGAAGCTGTCATCCATGAAACACAAACTATTGTAAATGGAGCTACAGTTAAGTTTCGACTGATGAACGACATTTTTGTAAGTGGTATTAAGATTCCAAAGGATAATTTCTTGTTTGGAGTAGCTTCCTTAAAAGGTGAACGACTAACAATCAAAATAAATAGCATTAGATACAACAACTCCCTATTCCCAGTGGATTTGTCTGTGTACGATCTGGATGGACTCATTGGAATTTATATTCCGGGAGCTATTAACCGTGATGTTGCCAAAGCATCTGCTGATCGTTCCATGCAAACTCTGGGCGTTGCAAACCTTGACGATTCCTGGGGTTCACAGGCAGCTGGGGCTGGAATTGAAGCGGCTAAAAGTCTTTTGAGTAAAAAAGTAAAGATGATTAAAGTGATTGTAAAAGCAGGCTATCAAGTACTGCTTCGTGATGAAAAACAAAAAGATTCCAATTAAAAACTAAAAATATTGCTATGAAAAAATTTAATGTGTTAGTGATGGGGTATTTATTATTAATGACCATCGGTGTATTTGCACAACAAACAAGTAAAAACAACCTTTCTAAAATTGAACCCAATTCTTTACTGATAGCGTACTCAAAAACAACCAATATCGTATTTCCTTTTGCTATTAAAAGCGTGGACAAAGGAAGTCCCGATATACTGGTACAAAAGGCAAAAGGTCTGGAAAACATTCTTCAAATCAAAGCAGCCCAAAAAGGATTTCTTCAGACCAATCTTACGGTAGTGACTGCTGACGCAAAATTGTATTCTTTCGTATTGAATTATGATGAGGAATCACCACAATTGAATCTCAGTTTGAATAAAACTAAATCCGAAGGACAGGAAATTTATTTTTCTGATAAAAACATAAATGATGAGGATGTTCAGGAATATTCCAAATTAGCTTTTTACGACAAGAAAAAACTGCGAGGTGAAAAAGAAAGCCAGTATGACATTGACTTTAGTCTCAACGGAATTTTTATTCGTGACGAAGTGATGTATTACAGGATAAAAGTAACAAACAACTCTAAAATTAATTATGATATTGACCAGCTTCGCTTTTTTATTCGCGATACTAAAAAGTAAAACGAACGGCTTCACAGGAAATCGAAATCACTCCAATCTATATCTTGAACAATGTAGTTAAAATTGAAGGTGAAGCAGAAAACACCTTTGTATTTGCACTTCCAAAATTCACCATTCCAGAGAAAAAATTCTTATCCATACATCTTATGGAGAAAAATGGCGGAAGGCATGTGGAACTGCATGTAAAAAACAAAAAATTGGTACAGGTCACTATACTCCCTAAACTATAAAACATTTCAATCATTTAAAAATTGAGTCATGAACGAGAAAAATTTTGAATACTTAAAAGAGCAGGTTAAGTACACCGGTTTCGGTGATGCACTTGAGTCTGAAATAAAAGAAAAATTACAGAAGGAAGAACCTAATTTTACTTTACCCATCATGCTAAATATGGCAATGATACAGCTATAGCTACGTTGAATTTTAAAAAATCCGATCAAAGTGATATGTATTTTTTTAATTCTTATAAAGTAGAATTGCATAAAGAGAATTCCAAAGAAGCGTTGGAGCAAACCTTCTATATCAATAAAGGCCACAACATCACTATGAAAGAAGCTTTTAATCTTATGGAAGGAAGATCCGTAAATAAGGATTTGACAAATAAAGAAGGAGAACGTATGATTCCGCCAATTCCAAATCGATTTTAAACAAACTGAGACTAATGGAAATTTCAAACTAAATCAATACCATCAAAATTATGGTTATGATTTGGAAGCAACACTCGCCAAGCATCCCATTAAAGAATTAGAAAACCCTAAGTATAAAGAAGATTTAATGGATTCTATGAAAAAAGGAAATCTGCAATCTGCTACTTTCTTAAAAGATGGTAATGAAGTTAAGCAGTACATTGAAGCTAGTCCTCAATTCAAAACTATCAATGTGTATGATAACAATATGCAACGCATTGACAATCGTCATTCCAAAGAAGAAAAGCAATCCGAAACCCAGCAAGCTTCTGTAAAACAGGGCACAAAAAGACAAAACCAAAGTACTGATGACGATGGTCCTGAAGTGCCAAAGGAAGCTAAGAGAAAAAGGAAAAGTCAATCCATGTAATCATGAACGACCAACTTCCCATTAACAGAGTAGAAATGGAATTAAAACAGTGGCACTCTAGGGAAGAGCGTTTTAGTAAACTGTTTAATTTCAGTCTTTCAGCCAATAGATCGCTGATCAAAGAAAAGCTTCATCATTATGAACGCATTGGAACAAAATATAAGGGTACTAAAAACATAGAGGAACGTTTTGCTTTACAGATGCTCAAGCAGGAAAAGAGCAAGATGCTAAAACAACTTTACCCTAATCTATTAGTACGTCTTGTTCGTAAGCTGGTAGTTGCACCACTTATTGATCAAATCGCGGTACGTAAGGATGCAAAAGAGGAAGAAAAGAATAATCAATCGCTGCACAATCAAGTGCAGCGAATTGGTTTTGGAGATATGTCAAATCAAATTGATCAGCAAATCAAACAAGGTCATGAGCGGTTCACTATTCCCGTTTCCTATTACGTCAATGAAAAAGAACGTCTGAATCATGAGTTGTCTTTTTCTAAAGACCAGAGTGGACAGTATCAATTTGATGGATATAAAACTACTCTGCAAAACGAATCAAAGCCCGAAGAAGACAAAAACCAATATTTTAAGATTCATGAAGGAAATTCTGTTAACACATCGCAGGCTTATAATTTATTAGCAGGACGAGCAGTTCAAAAAGATAAATCTTGGATTCAGCTTGATCTTAATGATAAGGATGCTGTTGGCAATCATCGTATTAAAGAATTCCATTCCGGTTATGGTTATGATCTTGAAAAGGCAGTGCAGCAACTTCCTTTGAAGGAATTAACCAATAAAACCGAAGCCGATAAATTAAAGGATGCGTTAAAACAAGGAAATAGACAGCCCATAACTTTAATTAAAAGCGGAAATGAATACCGGTTTTATATTGAAGCTAATCCCCAGTTTAAATCGGTAAACATTTATGATGAGCACTCGAGAAAAATTACACTCTCAACGGCTTTGGGTAATAAAACAATGGAAACAGTAAAACAAATACAAAAAACTAATGAGAACCAACAGGTGAATCCTTCTAAACGAAATGAGATGCACATAAGTTGATAAACTTAGAAATAATGAAAACACTACAACCTTTATCAGATTTCTTTAAGGCAATAGAAAAGGATTATAGAATCAGTATCACTCATATTGGTATATATGCTGCATTGCTAAAATTTAGAGCTGACAGAGGTTTCATCAACCCTATTAAAGTATATAGCTATGAAATTATGAAGATAGCAATGGTTTCTTCACCTAAAACGTACCTCAGATGTATACAAGAATTAAGTGAATACGGCTACATTAAATATGCTCCAACCCGGAATAGAAACCAAAGAAGTATCATTTATTTCAATTCTTAGCAACACTGATTGATATAGGAATAAAATTGTGAAAAAGATTATACTATGAAAAAGTTCACTTTTGAAGAACTTCCCGATGCAGTTTCAAAATTGTATGGGAAGATGCAAGAAATAGAGAGATTTTTAGCAGACAGTACACCTAATCTTAAAAAAAAGCCTCACCGCTTTATCAATTAAGCAAAGAAAAATGCAATACTTATCTCAATAAAAGCGATTTAGCACAGCTTTTTTATATTCTGATGGATGAGAAAATTTTCTTCTTTGATGATCATAATCAAAAGCGCAATAGAAGTAAAATTCAACTTTTTATAGAAGAAAATTTTACTTATAAAGGAGATTCCGGGCTTCAAACAACCATAGATACAATAAGCAAGCAGTTTTCTGAGTCAAAAGGATTTACTTATAAGAACAAACAAATAAAATTTCTTGAGGAAATTATTAATACACTTGAAAAACGGAAAGAGAAACTAATTGGCTGGTAATCTGTATCATTTAAAAATGCAATACTAAAAATTAAGAATTATGTATAAAGAAGGTAATAAAACAAAAATTTCCTATATAGTAGCAATCAAACAATTACTGGATCCTTTATATGACAGGTTGGAAAAAATAGATTCTAAAATAAAAGGGAACAATACAATAGACAGCTTACGATATTATAGAAATGAAGATCTAAAGAAAATGTTTGGACTGTCAAACAATACAATCATAAAATACCGTCAAACAGGTATACTTCCTTATACCAAATTGGGAGATATATTTCTGTATGAAGCTACAAAAATTGACAAAATTCTTCAGAATAATTCTTCATAGCTCTTATTATGTACTTTTTAAAAAGTTACAAAAAATGAAAAATCCTTTAAACACTTGTGTTTAAAGGATTTTAACTTTTAAAGTTTCTTTTGAAACTTCTACTGGCGGAGGAAGAGGGATTCGAACCCCCGGACCTGTTACAGTCAACAGTTTTCAAGACTGCCGCATTCGACCGCTCTGCCATTCCTCCAGTAAGACGCAATAATTTTCTCATTGCGGGTGCAAATATAAGATGTTTTTTTGATTGCAGAAAATTTTTTGAAACTATTTATAAATAAAACATAAAAATAAATAGCACAAATTTACAGATGTAAAGAATCTGGTTCGAATCTGATATCTAATTTGTCGTGTTTTTTGTTTAAAATTTTGAGGTGTTTTTTAAGATTGTTTTTTTGTAAGTAACGTTTAACAAACTAAATAATTTCTAATTCTTCGGGAAAAATTCCAAATATTTCTTTGAAATTATTTCTAATCCAATTTTTCATTACGGTTTCACTTTGTTTTGTTGTCAGCCATTGATAATCATATTTGAATTCACCGTCTTCTTTAACCCATTTAATAATCATATCTTGCGATGTATTGTAAGCATAGAATAAATTAAAGGTAGTTTCAATATCTTCTAGTGAGTAATTTTCGAAAATTATTGGCTTAATAGTACCATCTTCATCATCAATAAAAAGCGCTTGATGCTTATTAAATATTTTTTCAACAAGAGGTATAGTAATTTCTTCGCAAGCTTCTGATGTCATAGATTTTCCTGGCCAACAGAAAATCATTGGATATGCGATTTTGTCTTGTTGAAAACGAATATATTTTGATGCGAAAAGTCTTATTTCCATATTTTTAGGTTTAAACTTCATTTTGCTTTCTTCTTCCAATAATTCTTTAACAGAATCATTTTCCTCTACCCAGTTACTAATAATTTTACTTGCATATAAGGTTGGGTGGCAGTAAATTGATTTGCATAATTCTTCACTATATTTAATATATTCTTCTTTAGAGTATTTGTTTATGGCAGAAATCCATTTATTCTTATCTTTTTTATAACCTGACACAGCATTGTAAATCTTAAATCCAGGATCGTTAGAAATTATAAAAGTTTCATAGTGAATATGTCAAAGGGAAAACCATCACTTGGATTTATTGCTATATCACAAAGTAATAAAAAAACACCAATTATCGAATTATTTAAATTATCAGGTCTTTCAATTTCTGTTATATCTAAAAAATAGATTAAATGCTTCAGGTACATTCATTTAGCATTCCAAGTTTTTCAAAATCACGATATGAATATTTATTCTTAAAAGTAATCGTTAATATTGTAGTTGGTTAAATCTTGCCTGCCCTTCATATATTGCATGAGTACCTAAATTAGCAATAGTCATGGTCTTGAAATAATAAAAAATCCAGTTTTTTTTCTTCTTCTAATTTTTTAAAATTTGGCGTCCAATTATAGATATTTGGTAAAAAATCATAATGAGGGTCTATTGACGTTGCAAGTGCATGTATTGATGAAGACCAAGAGAGAGATGAAAACAATGACCCATACTAAAAAAGAAGCGCTTATCATTTTTAATTTTATGTATATTTTTATTGTTAAAATAAAAGCTTTTGCGTATAAAATATCATGATAATAATTAAGTATACTATTTACTTCTGCGTTATCATATTTACCTTTTTTCTTGAAGTATTCTTTATCGTATCTGATTATAGGTTTATATTTTTCATTTTTTTTTATCAGTGTTGTTAATTAGGGTGAATGTATGTGCAATAGCATAAAGTTATGCTTGTTAATAAATGATAAGCTACATGCTGCCACCAATGAATATTCTCATGTATTATGTGGACAATGATTAATTCGTTGAATGCTTAGATCATTCCTTTTTAAGGCATCATGAATGTCCTTTCTCAGTCTAATTACAAACTGCATAGGATTATAACTACCTTTACTGTTAGCTCCTTTAATTGAAGATTCAAATCTACATTAAAATTTGCTTGTGGTCAATAATTTTAAATCAAGCTGGCTCATTAAAATATTTCATTATGGGATTAATCCATTAGTTTTTAAGAATTTTCTAACAAAAAAACGGCACATTCCGCTATACTCGCTGTCTTTTTGAGTTAGCAATTTCATGGCATCTACTGAAAATAATCTTCAAAATGATTTTTTGTTAAGTTATTCATCAGTGCATTCTGTGCTATTCTAATATAAGTTAGTAAAATAACTAATTTTTGCTTTCTTGATTCAACTAAATCTTTTCTTTTTGTAAAACATATACCTCAACTGATTTTTTACCTTTATCTGTTATTCCTTTAATTATTGCAAATTTTTCATCATACTCAAAATGTTCTTCAGGTTTATCTACGCAAGGATTCATCAGCAATCGATACGGCTCTTCCTTCTCTAATCGTTGTCTGGTGGTCATAACTCTTTTTCAGGGGGTTGCTTAAACGGAAATTGGTCCAACTTTCCTCTTGCTTTGTCGTCGGTATCTAAAATTTGTCCATTTTCATCAAATAAGTTTTTTATTTCTTGCCTGGTTACAATGTTGACAAGAAATAAGTAAATTGTCCCAGTCATTGGCAAGCCAATAATATCCTGGCGTTTTCGGGTATTTTTCCTTCAACTCTTCCTTTAGGTCTATAATGTTCAATATCTCCATCAGAAACCTTAGCATAATCTGATTCACAGCAAGCACATTTGTTGCCAAATATTGCTTTTAGTGCGAATTTTATCTTAGGGTTTTTATATTTACTAAAATCAAAACTCTTTGTTTGAGTTGTGGGCTTATAATGATTAATTGCATTTCTTGTTTCTACAGACCAGGGATAATTTGTTGCTTTTAAAAATGCAGGAACAGGTCCTCTGTCAATGTATATCATAACCAGTCAATATTTTTTTGATTAATAATTTTTTGAACAGGTGCTGCCTCCCTGCACAAACAGGAGCATGTATTAACCTTAGCAATACACTAACTTAATCAAGTGTAAAACGTCAGCATAACAA
>NZ_JBXBAV010000116.1:0-5249 GCF_056783245.1 Flavobacterium sp. TC780
TACGTATTGCTAAGCTTAATACATGCTCCTGTTGTTAGGGAGGCAGCACCTTATAATCAACAAGCTTTTTACCACTCCCTTTTTCGATAGATTCAAAAGTTTTGGCAATTTCTTCCAGATTATCAGTAATGGATATAAATTCATTAATACCAAAATAAACACGATATGCGGGATTGAGTTTTATTAACTCATAATAATCAGTTGTCTTTTTATTAAAATCATTAAAAAAGTTTTCGAATACATCGGGCATCCAATACCAGCTTGGTCCCATATCGAATGTAAAGCCATTGCTCTTTAGTTGTCGGGCTCTGCCACCAATAGTGGCATTTTTTTCATAAATGGTTACGTCATACCCCTGCTTAGCTAAGTAGCAAGAAGCAGACAAAGCCGAAAAGCCAGAACCTAGAATCGAGACTGTTTTTTTCATTTGTTTAACAAAACTACGAAATAATTAAACAAAATAATTATATCTGCATCACTAATTCTTCAATGGAGTTAAAAATGTGTACTTTTTGATTTAGATTTTCGGTTTCAATGTATTCTACCATTTTACCAATTAGCCATATTTCGTTGAAGTTACTTAATAATTCCGAACTCATGTTGTTTACATATTGATTGACAATATTACGGTCAGGCTGTATGGTGAGATAAAGAAACAAAAGTGATATTGTCAAAATGATTGTTGAGTTCTTTTAGGTTTTCTATAGGCATACTTTCGCCTAGGTAAATTGTTTTGTAACCTTGAAGAAGAATTTTGTACTGTATATACATTAATCCAAGTTCATGAATTTCATTCATTGGTAACTAAAGGACATATATTCTGTCTGTTTTTGTTGGTTTTTGAACTTGAAGTTTCTCAGTATTTATGTGTAACTTTTGTTTAATTAAGTTGCTTATAAAATGTTCATGGGCAGGAGATATGGTTTCGGATTGCCATAGTAAACCTAATTCATTCAATAGAGGGATAAATACTTGTTGAAAGATCCCTCTAAAAGATTTCTCGGTAGATAGCCAATTAAATGTATTGAAGAACGATTCTTGATCAAAATTCATCATAGCCATTTTAAATGAACTGACGGCATGATTTTTTGCATTTTTGTTAGAAATGATTTCTCTAACTAATTGTGGAATTTTTTCTTGAGGATAGGTAGCAATCTTCGAAATCTTATAACCATATTCATGTAGTAGTGTAATATTTAGAAGTTTTTGTAAACTAGCTAAATCGTATAAGCGAATGTTGGTTTCGGTACGCATAGGTTCAAGGATATTGTATCGCTTCTCCCAAATACGAATAGTGTGCGCCTTTATTCCAGAAAGGTTTTCAAGGTCTTTTATGCTAAAAACACTTTTTATATTGTTTATCATTAATTGATATTTGATAAACAAATTTAGCTTAATTTCTATAAATATGCTTAAAATAAGAAATTTATTGATTCAGACTTATTTAAAATCTACAGTCTGATAGGAGTTGAGCTTGTCAAGATGTAATACAGTTTTAGTATTGTCTTTACTTCGATTGTACATTGGATCAAATTTAGCTCCATATAATACTTCTTTAAAGGTATATGAAGTTCTGGCTGCGACAGTATTACTGTACATATCGTCAAAAGTTTTGATGAATACTAAAATTTCTCCATGAGTAGAGGAAAAGTCTTCTTTTGTGAAATTATATAGTGGACTTTTCTCGGTTATGGGGTGTACCAATGTCCAGCTGAGTGTAAGAGCATTTATTCGATTCAGTTCTAATTCTAGGGAATAGAATTTATTAGTCATTACGCCATTTTCTTCAAGGCTAATTCCTAGAGTAATTTTTGCTTCAGCATCAGTAAAGTTTGTGTTTTTAAAAGGAACAAGGCGAATCATTAAAGCTTTGTTTTCTTTGTAGGGGCTGATTAAAGCATTGTGTGAAAATTTAAGAAACGCTGTTGGTCTGCTAAATCTTCCAAAGAATAACCCAGTTGCAATAGCAAAACTTAGTAATCCTATTAATGCTTCAGCTGCAGATAGGGAGCTTGTCAGGAATCCTGTTGGGCTAATGTGTCCGTAACCTACGGTTGTGAAGGTTTGTGCGCTAAAAAAATAAGCTTGTCCGAATTTTGACCATGCGCTTTGAGATGTAACAATTCCGTCTAGGTGTTCAATGCCAATTGCATAATAGGCAATTGCAAAAATAAAATTGATAGCGATATAAAAGGAAAATAAAATAAGCATAAACTTCCATGTGGGCATTTCGATCATGGTATGATACCAGCTAATACGGCGTAATAGGTGCATTCCTCTTTTCTCGATATTTGGAGTACCATCCTTATTTACAAAACGTCCACCATAATTGTTAGAGTTAGTCCCAAAACCCGAATTCTTGTCGGTTTCGGCTTTAGTGTTTATCTTTTTTAGGATTGACATATATGTTGTATTGAATGAGTTTTAGACTAAGTCAGAATGATTGTTGAAGGTTCTATCAAATATAAGGATAAGTTAGAATACAAAAAAGCACCCAACTCTTACTTTGTGAAAGAAAAGCTGGGTGCCTTTTTGTTGTTTTTATTTGCAGAAAGTTGCTTTGTTTTTGCTAGCACTTTGGCTGCCTAATTCTATTGCTTTTGTGAAATCTTTACAAGCATTTTTTTTATCTTGAACTTGAGTGTAACAAGTGCCTCTTAAGTTATAAGCTACATAGTCTTTGGGGTTTAAGGCAATTGACGAAGTGCAATCTTTAATAGCTGCTTGAAAGTCTTTTAGTTTGTAGTTTACATTAGCTCTTCCAGTAAAAGCATCTGCATTCATCGGGTCTAATTCGATTGTTTTGTTGAAGTCAGCAAGGGCTCCTTTAATGTCATTTAGTTTTAGTTTCGCGACACCTCTGTTTTGGTATGCCTCAGTAAAGTTTGCTCTTAGTTTAATAGCTTTAGTGTAGTCGATTATTGCGCCTTTGGTATTCCCATTTTCTGCTTTTCTTAAAGCTTGATCAAAATAGTCCGATCCAGATTGGCTCCAGCTCACGCTTGTTGCTAAAAATAATAAAATAAGTAATGAATGTTTCATATAAAATTAATTAGTAGGTTTAGATTGTTTAACGTGTTTTGGGATTGTTTATTATAACAAAAAAAAAGCAAAATATCAATATTGATATTTTGCTTATAAGCTAGAATTACAATAACAATAGGATTTACTTTTATAAGAGTAAGGTTATTGTTCTCTATAATGTCAAAAAAAAGGTCAGGTAAATTGATTACTTGACCTTTTGTGACCCGACTGGGGCTCGAACCCAGGACCCCATCATTAAAAGTGATGTGCTCTACCAACTGAGCTATCGAGTCATTAATTATCAAAGAAAGTATTTTGTTTAATCACAAAAATTTGTGACCCGACTGGGGCTCGAACCAGGACCCCATCATTAAAAGTGATGTGCTCTACCAACTGAGCTATCGAGTCATTATTATCAATGAATATTATGTTTGATCACGAGTTTCGTGACCACGGTGGGATTTGAACCCACACGCCCTTTCGAGCACCACCCCCTCAAGATGGCAAGTCTACCGTTTCTCCACGTGGCCTAAAAAAAAAGGCCAAGTAGTGCTTACTCGACCTTATTTGTGACCCGACTGGGGCTCGAACCCAGGACCCCATCATTAAAAGTGATGTGCTCTACCAACTGAGCTATCGAGTCTTGCTATCAAGAAAAGTATTTTGTTAAATCACAAATTTTGTGACCCGACTGGGGCTCGAACCCAGGACCCCATCATTAAAAGTGATGTGCTCTACCAACTGAGCTATCGAGTCATATTCTTTCCTTGAATGCGGGTGCAAATATAAGGAGTTATTTTCGAAGTTTCCAAGCATTTTTGTTATAAATTTGTCTTTTTTTTGGAAAAATTTCCAATGTCTTAGTTTATAAGGTTTTATTAGTATGAAAAAAATTGTGTTATTAGGGTATATGGGTTGCGGGAAGTCAACAATTGCTCAAAAATTATCTAAAACAGCAGAAATTCCATTTTTAGATTTGGATGAATGCATCGAAAATAAGGTTAATTTAACCATAAATGAGATTTTTGATAAGTATGGAGAGATATATTTTAGGAAATTAGAACATGAAACATTCTTGGAATTGCTTCAATCGTCAGAAGAAATCATTATAGGTTTGGGAGGAGGGACGCCTTGCTATGCTAATAATCATGAATTATTGAATAAAGATGGAGTAGTTTCTGTTTATTTAAAAGCATCTATAGATACATTATATGGACGTTTGCTTCATAATAAAAGTAAACGCCCACTTATTGCTGATAAAAATGAGGAAGAGATGAGAGAGTTTATCGCTACACATCTTTTCGAAAGAAGTTTTTACTACAACCAGGCAAGGTATAAAGTAAGTGTAGATGAGAAGACCATTGATGAAACGGTTTCGGATATACTTGAGATTCTAGCTTAAGAAAGCATAATCATTATTATTGTCATTAAATACAACTTGTACGTGCTCTAATAAAGAAGTCGAAAAGAGATATTCCTTTAAAATCTGCTTTTACGGGATATTTCTTGTGATTTCTATCGACTAGAACGGCAGTTTTAAATTTTTTTAAAGGAACATCTAGAAAATGACGAACGGCATATATTAAAGTAGTGCCAGAATTCAATACATCATCTACAAGCACTAAGCCTTTGTTAGCGTATTGTTCTTTGGTTAGGGAGGTGCTTATAGGAGATTCAGGTTTCTGTTTGTTTATCTGTACTTCACAAAGTGATACTTTAATAGGGGAGATAGCTTCAAGAGCTACTGCTACTTTTTTTGCGAAGATAAAACCGTTGGCTGCAATACCTGCAATTACGATTTCTTCATCGTCTACAAATGTTTCGTATATCTGGTAGGCAATTCGTTTTATTTTATGTTCAATCTCTTGATTTGTTAAGATGATGTTTTTGCTCATTGTAGTTTTTTTTAAGATAATGTAAAGCGTGTAAGATATGAAATCTGGTTAGAATGTTATTCAGTCTCGTCTTCGTCATCTGAAATGTCATTTCCGAATTCGTCAATATCCCTACGATCCTTTTTAGTAGGTCTACCAGTTCCGTTTTTTCGATAATGTTCTTTAGAAAGTTTTAATAATTCCAAATGTGTATATGCTTCAGCGGGAGTTTCGTTTTTTCTATATATATCGATAAGTTTTGCGCCAACTCTATAGGTGCTGCCTCCCTAACAACAGGAGCATGTATTAACCTTAGCAATACGTAATCTCTAACCAGTTGGTCCGTAAAAA
>NZ_JBXBAV010000117.1:0-10987 GCF_056783245.1 Flavobacterium sp. TC780
ATGTATTGCTAAGGTTAATACATGCTCCTGTTGTTAGGGAGGCAGCACCTGTGCATTAATCGATCGTGCAACTGTCCACGTTTTCGGTAGGTTCTATTTCTATTACTTAACTCAGATCATAGCTCCAGTGTCGATTTTGTCTATCTATAAAAAAAGGAGGTAACGCCAGTTTTTGTTTCTCCATTTATTATAGCCCAGTTTATAGGAGCAGCACCACGATAATTTGGAAGTAGGGAAGCATGAAGATTAAAAGTTCCTAATGAAGGCATTTCCCATACAGCTTTAGGTAGCATTCTGAATGCTACTACAATTTGTAAATTAGCATTAAGGGATTTTAATTCAGATAAAAAAGCTTCGTCTTTTAAATTAGTTGGTTGTAATAAAGGAAGATTATTGGCTAATGCGTATTCTTTAACAGCTGAATATTTTATTTTTTGACCACGACCTGCTGGTTTGTCTGCTGCAGTAATAACTCCTACAACATTATAATTGTTCTTTATTATAGTATCCAGATTCCGAACGGCAAATTCAGGAGTACCCATAAATATGATTCTTAATTTTTCCATTATGACTTTAAAGTGTATTTATTATTCGGTTTTATTATAATGTGATTTTCTTCTAGTAGTTCTTGTAGTGCATGTACAACATCATCTGCACTATTATTAGTTCGAGTCTGGATATCTCTTGAGCTTAATTCTTCCGTTTTTAATAAATCTAGAATATCTTGCGTAATCGAATTATTAGGTTTTTTTACCTTCTTGGTAATGCAATAAGAGCAAATGCCACAATCGGTAGTTGTTTTTTCTCCAAAATAATCTAGAATCAGTTTGTTTTTACATGTTTTATCTTCCTTTACATAATCTAAAACCGATTTTAATTGATCCTTTTTTAGATTGTTTTGTTTCTCTAGATATTTTGAAACCCTGTTAATTGTGTAGTTGTCTTCGCGTACTTCATTGAATAATATAGAGGCATCATTATTTTTGCTGTTATATTCAATAATGTCTTTTTCTTTTAGTTTTTGCAGAACAGTATGAACTTCAGCTTCAGTGCTGCTCGATTTTTTTGCAATAAGTTGTAGGTTAAAGGTGTTTTCATTTCGTAATACTGGATATGTATGTAAAATGGCAAGAATGATTTCCTCGTCATTCGAATTTAGGCTTATATATCGAATAACTTCTTTGGATTCAATAAGAAACTGCATGGTAATTTTTTCTAAAAAACCTTGTGATAAAGTAAGGATACCCTGGCGATCCAGAAATTGTAATGCATTGTATGTTTTTAAAGTAGGGAAATCGTATTTATGACAAAAATGATTCAGGTTAAAAGTAAACTCTTCATTGATTCCTTCGCCGTAGGCAATCTGGAAATAATTACAAAGTTTGACATACATTGTATTCAGGAATTTTTTGTCAGCTAAATTTTGTATAAACTGACTTTCGGCATTGGCAGTGTCAGATGCGCTAGTGAGAAAACAGAAAAGACTTTTCTCCATTACGCCCAGCACGCCCAGATTCCTGATAATAATTTTCGATATTTTCGGGTAATTGAGTGTGAATTACAGTTTTTACGTTTGGTTCATCCATCCCCATTCCAAAAGCATTTGTAGCAACAATAACTTGCGCACTTTCATTCATCCACAATTGCATATTTTTATCTTTTTCTTTAGTCGAAAGACCACCATGATAATAGGTAGCTTTAAAACCTAAAGATTGTAATTGAGCCGAAATGGTTAAACAAGATTTTCGGTTTCGTACATATATAATAGAAGGCTCTGGATTTTTTTTCAAAATCTGTTCCGTTCTATATATTTTATCTTCAACTTCAAAAACCATATAGGCAATATTTTTTCTGGCAAATGATTGCTGGAAAAGTTTAGTATCTTTTAATCCTAATTGGGTTTTGATGTCTTCAATAACTCTGGGAGTTGCAGTAGCGGTCAGAGCAAGGAACGGAATTTTAGGAAACAATTTCTTTAGTTCAGAAATTTTAAGATATGCTGGACGAAAGTCATGTCCCCATTGCGAAACACAATGAGCTTCATCTATTGCGATAAAATTTATAGGTAAGTTTTTTACACGATCAAGAATCCAGTCTGATTGAAGTCGTTCAGGAGATAGGTATAAAAATTTGTAATTTCCATACTGGCAATTGTCTAGAAGATTAATGATTTCTTCAGTATTAATTCCGCCAGTAAGAGCAATTGCTTTAATATCGCGTTTTTGCAAATTAGCAACCTGATCTTTCATTAAGGCAATCAAGGGCGAAATTACAAGACAGATTCCTTCTTTCATCATTGATGGAACCTGAAAACAAATTGATTTTCCACCACCAGTTGGCAATAAGGCAAAAGTATCTTGACCGTTTAAAACCGAATCGATGATTTCGTTTTGTAAAGGGCGGAAACTGTCATGTTTCCAGTATTTTTGAAGTATTGCTAATGCTTCTTGCATTTGTCAGGATTAAAGTTAACAATTTAGAAAACAGCTTCTAGTTTTACCAACCTTAAAGACTCTGACTAAATTTTATCTAAAGATATAAAGAATTCGGTTAGTCACAGTGTCTTTTGGAATCCTCAATTAGTTCGTAGCCGTATTTTTTATACGTTTCTACAAGATGGCTGTAAATGGTTTTTGCTTGTTCAAAGTTTTCGTAACGTTCACCGTCACTCATGTAGATTTCTTCCCAAGGTGGAAGTAAGAAATATTTTGGAATACTTGCAATCTTCACATGCTGTTTTAAAATGGCTCGGATATTCATCACCTATATAATCCATATAAGCAACAACATCAGGAATTCCTCGATCAATAAAAACTACTTCCGCAGGTTCTTCTTGAGCGCTTTCGAATTGCTTTATCCGTCCTTCTAATAGTTTTTCACTAAATAACAAGGGCTTTTCAAGAAACAGTTGTTTGATTTCCTTCTTTTTGGGCCTCAAGAGTTACTTGTCTAGAAATTTCGGGATAACAGCAATATCCATCGGCTACTAAACCATCAATAATTGTAGACTTTCCCGTACCTGGGCCACCAATAATAACAATAATTTCTTCTGCACTTTCTAAAAATAAAGTGCAAATTTACCTAAACTTATTGGTATTACGCAAGATTATTTTTTCAGAAGCGAACGATTATTTTTTTTAGTAAGTAAACTTCCTGTTGTTTGCTTCGGTTGTTTGCTTTTTTCTTTAAAAAATAAGAGGGATTTCGCTTTCATTAAGATTAATGAAGTTATGTTGTTTTTGAATTAGGATTAATTAAGCTAAAGTATGTTTATTGTACGTATTTATAACCGTTAGCCTACTTTTTTACATTGAGAAAATAAGAAGAGTTAAGTTTGATTTTAATGAAGCTTAATACCCTTTAGATGGGATTAATCTAGTTGCAAAATAGATATTGTGATAAATCTTCTGATTTCTTAGTATTTGGGATTATAATATGTGATTCGAATTCTCTTTTTGTAAGCACATTGTTTATAAAATCTAAAACATAATTGGGTTCTTTTCCGAATAAATAACCACAAAACTCATGTCTGGCACCGCAAGAAGTAATGAGTTCAATATTTTTCTTTAACGAAATCATATGGTTGTAAACAGCGTAAGAGCCCGAAAGCGTCATGAAACCTTCAGACTCTTTAGGACAGGAACGATGTGAGCCTGTTGCATAAGGTACAGTAGGATCTTCGCTTCCATGGGAAAGTAACATCGCAATTGGATTTTCAGATGTAATTAAATCTACATTCAGAATAGCTCCATATCTTCGGATTAAGCCTTTGTATCTAAAGTTTTTCGGTAAATTATTAGAGTATAAATTCATTGATTTATAATCCCAAAAAGCAGCATGAAAGCGAATTTCGCCACCAGCACTAATTCCTGCATGTAAAATTTCGGAATCATCTATGTTGTATTTTTTTTTGTTTTTAATCAAATAAGAAGTGGCCTGCCAAGCATCACTAACAGCAATTTGTATCGTTTTGATTTTTTCAGATAGTATTGAGTTGCATCCAAAATCTTTTCCCTTCATGTATAAAGTATATGAGATATTCGCAACAGCAATTCCATTTTGTGCAAGGCTGCTAGCGAAATTTTTCTCGCCAAAACGATCTCCACCAGAAAATCCGCCACCATGAGCAAAAATCACGAGAGGTGTTTTTTTAGCTGTTTTTGTTTCAGGTAAATACAAATCAAGTTCTAATTTAATAGAATCATTCTGAAAGTAGGTTAAGGTGTTGATTTCTTGTGCAGTAATGCAATTTGAAATAAAAAAGAGGGTAAGGAATAGATAGAAAAAAGGCATTTTCATTGTGGTGGGTATTTATTATAGGGCATGTTCAATTAATCAAAGATAAAAGAATAAAATAGGATAGGCTAAATTCTGTTATTTTAACAATTTTAAATAGTATTATTTGGTGTTGTAAAAGAGGAAAATAAGGCTAATTTTAGCTAATGTTTCGCATTGTAAAAAAATCCCAAATGCTAAATATAAAATCTCAAATCAAAACCGTATATTTGCGTTTATTTTAATGAAAGAATGGACGAAGATAAAGAAAAAACCACCGCTGAATTTTACGAAAGATTAAAGGTTGAGTTAGACAATAGTAACGCTTGGCCAGCAGAGTATTTGTTCAAATTTATCATGCCTTCAGTAGGCGATAATGTCGAGCGTGTAGAGAAAGCTTTTGATTGCATGGGAGCAGTAATTAAAACTACAAAATCCAAAACAGGTAAATTTACCAGCGTTTCGGTAGATGTTACTATGAAAAGCTCAGATGAAGTAATTAGTAAATACCAAGAAGTTTCTGTAATTGAGGGTATAGTTTCACTATAATTATGATCGAAAAATATAAAAAAGAAAATGCGAATGATGTTGTTTTTAATTTAGAATACAATTCTGAAAGACAACATTTAATCATTCCAGAGTATGGTCGTCATTTGCAAAAATTGATAGATCAGGCTACCGCTATTGAAGATGTTGAACAACGCAACAAAGCTGCCAAATATATTATTCAGGTGATGGGAAGCTTGAATCCGCATTTGCGTGATGTACCCGATTTTCAACACAAACTTTGGGATCAGCTTTTTATTATGTCTGATTTTAAATTAGATGTTGAATCACCATACCCAATTCCATCTCGTGAAGTATTGCAGCTAAAACCAGACGTGTTAAAATATCCGCAAAATTACCCAAAATACAGGTATTATGGTAATAATATCAAATACATGATAGATGTTGCCAACAAATGGGAAGAAGGCGAAATGAAGAATGCATTAGTATTGGTAATTGCCAATCATATGAAAAAATCATACCTAAGTTGGAATAAGGATACTGTAAAAGATGATGTTATTTTTGAACATTTGTACGAACTGTCAGATGGAAAGATAAATCTTTTGCAAAGTTCAGAAGAGCTATTAAATACAACCGATTTATTACGTACAAATAAACGTATATCAAATAAAATCACACCAGCAGGGCAGCCTAAAATTCAGAATAATAAGAATGTAAAAGGTCCTGAAAATCAAAACCGTTTCAAAAAAATAATAATCAAAAATAAAAGTTGCTAAGTATCTAAGTGATTAAGTTGCTAAGTCTTTAATATTTGTAAAGAGAAACCTTAGAATCTTAGAACCTCAGTAACTCAGAATCTTAAAAAAGTAATATGGGAATTTTTAAAATCGAAGGTGGAATTCCTTTAAAAGGAGAAATCACTCCACAAGGAGCAAAAAATGAAGCATTACAAATTTTGTGCGCAGTACTTTTAACCTCAGAAAAAGTAAAGATTAATAACATTCCTGATATTATTGATATCAATAAATTAATTACGCTTTTAGGAAATCTAGGAGTGAAAATTCAAAAGAATGAACCAGGTTCAATAACATTTCAAGCTGATGAAGTGAATGTGAATTACCTAGAAACGGAAGCCTTCAAGAAAGAAGGAGGGGCACTTCGTGGTTCAATCATGATTGTTGGGCCGCTTTTGGCACGTTTCGGAAAAGGATATATTCCTAAGCCAGGAGGAGATAAAATTGGTCGTCGTAGATTAGATACACACTTTGAAGGATTTATTAATCTAGGAGCTAAATTTAGATATAACAGAGAAGATCACTTTTATGGTGTTGAAGCCCCAGAAGGATTAACAGGTACAGATATGTTACTTGATGAAGCATCAGTAACAGGAACTGCTAATATAGTAATGGCTGCAGTTTTAGCAAAAGGAAAAACAACAGTTTATAACGCAGCTTGTGAGCCTTACTTGCAACAACTATGTAAAATGTTAAACTCTATGGAGCTAACATTAAAGGAGTAGGTTCGAACTTATTAACGATCGAAGGTGTTGAAAGTTTAGGGGGTTGTGAGCACAGAATTCTTCCAGATATGATCGAAATAGGATCTTGGATTGGGTTAGCAGCTATGACTAAAAGCGAAATTACTATAAAAGATGTAAGCTGGGAAAACTTAGGTTTGATTCCAAATACATTTAGAAAGTTAGGAATTACAATAGAAAAACGTGGAGATGATATATATATCCCTGCTCACGTAAATGGATATGAAGTAAAAACAGATATCGATGGATCAATCTTAACTATTGCCGATGCGCCATGGCCAGGGTTTACACCTGATTTATTAAGCATCGTTTTGGTTGTGGCAACGCAAGCAAAAGGAGATGTGTTAATTCACCAAAAAATGTTCGAAAGCCGTTTGTTTTTCGTTGACAAACTAATTGACATGGGGGCAAAGATTATGTTGTGTGATCCGCATAGAGCCGTAGTTATGGGGCATAACTTTGAAGTCACAATTAAAAGCAACTACAATGTCGTCTCCAGATATACGTGCTGGAATATCATTGTTAATTGCAGCATTATCAGCAAAGGGAACAAGTACGATTCAGAATATAGAACAAATCGACCGTGGATACGAACGTATCGATGAGCGATTAAGAGCAATTGGAGCAAAAATCGTGAGAGCGTAGATATAATTCTCAAATGACGAATGAACAAAAAGCTATAAAAGCTACATACTTTAGTATTATAGGAAACACCTGCTTAGCCATTATAAAAGGCTTGGCAGGTTTTTTTGGCAATTCTTATGCCTTAATTGCAGATGCAATAGAGTCAACTACAGATATATTTTCATCATTTTTGGTTTTATTTGGAATCAAATATTCAAGCAAGCCAGCAGATGAAAATCATCCATACGGACACGGACGCGCCGAGCCTTTAGTTACCTTTTTGGTGGTTGGTTTTTTGATAACATCAGCAACAATTATAGGATACGAAAGTATTGCCAACATCCAGAATCCGCATGATTTGCCAAAATCTTGGACACTATATGTTCTGGGGGCTATCATTATATGGAAAGAATATTCTTTTCGATTGGTAATGAAGCGTAGCAAACAAACTAATAGCTCATCATTGGCCGCAGATGCATGGCACCATCGTAGTGATGCGATTACGTCTGTAGCAGCATTTATTGGTATTTCGATAGCATTGTTCATGGGTAAAGGGTATGAGGCAGCAGATGATTGGGCAGCACTTTTTGCCGCTTTTTTTATTTTATACAACAGTTATAAAATTTTTAGACCAGCACTAGGCGAAATTATGGACGAACATCTTAATGATGATTTAGTTGAAGAAATTCGAATAGAATCTTTAACTGTTGTAGGTATTCTAGGAACCGAAAAATGTTTTATCCGTAAAGCAGGAATGAAATATCATGTAGATCTTCATGCTATAGTATCTGCTAAAATTTCGGTAAAAGAAGGGCATGAATTATCACATAAATTACAAGATACACTAAAAGAAAAAATACCTCAATTAGGGAACGTTTTGATTCATATTGAACCAGATGATTATCATTGATTTTTAAGGTTCAAAGTTTTCTTTAAAGGCTCAAAGTATTTGAGGTAATAAGGTAAATTTGGTCAATTTTTTTTACTTTGACAAAGATAGTAACGAAGACAAAAAAACGAAATCCGTTTATTCTTTTATAGAGTAAACGGATTTTTTATGATTCAAAGGAACAAAGATTCATTCTTAAAACTTTATTTAAGCAGTTTTATATAATAAACAAGATGTGGAATTTGGCTTATTAAAATCTGTCTGATCTGCTTTAATCTGCGTGAAATTATCACTAAGCTATTCTAGAATATTAAGAAACTTCAAACCGAAAACAACTCCGTTTTGCTCTATTCCATTTTGATAAGAGTGAACATAATCTATACGAAACATTCTAAATTTCCCAAAACCAAGATTGTCTAACCCAATTGTGAATTCTGAATACGGTTTAGTATTTGGAATTTCAAGAGAATGGAATCCTATGTTTAAAGTTGATTTTAATTTATTCAATAAAGGAATCTTATTCATAATATATCCATTGTCATTGTGTTCCATATGAACTTCAAAATAGCTGTCGTTTGTACTATTGCTATAATAAGGTAGCAGATTAAAAACATTTAAGTAGCGATTGGCCTGACCGATATGAGTTTGGTTTCCGTTAAAATGTTTGTAATCCATAAACGCAATGTTCTCAGCATTAAAAAACTTACCCGCTTTAATGTTGATTCCTAAGAGCCCTTTATTTCCTATAGTTAAGTCATATCGTATAGCGGCGCTAATAAGATCAAATTCATATTTTTTCTCATTTGCAGCCAAAGCTTTTTCGTAGTTTAAATATAAAGTTGGGTATTTCTCATTTCTAACATTATATTTTCCGTCCGGTCTTGAAATGTATTTATTGCCAAAATTGATTCTTGTAGTCAGATTTACTTTTACTAAATGATGTTTTTCAAAAGGTGAATTAATAAAGTCATTTGGCGTAAGCGGATTATTAGAAGAATATAAGTCGTCTTTATTAAAGAAAGAGTAATCGGTTGTATTAAAAAGAGGCTTACGTTGTTCATAAGCAACTTTTCCATTTAGGGTAATGCCATTGGCAATGTTTTGGTAATAGGCCAGTTGAGCAAACTCGAGATTGTAAGCTTTCATGTAATTGTCCTTGAAAAATAAAGAACTAACCGAATTGATGAAACTGCTAATAGGTTCGTTACTATTAAACTGCTTTACCTTGGTTCCTCCAGAAGCAACAATGGTAGCGTAATTTTGATGATTAAAAGTGTGCTTGAATTCTCCAGTAATACGTAATCTTTCATCAGAAAAACCATAGTTGATTGCAGTGCTTATAGAAGTTTCATTACCTTTTTCTTCGTTCCATTTCCTGTAAGAAAATCCAGTGCCAAGATTAAAACCCTGAACAGTATTAAAACTAAGGGCGCTCAAGTCTAATAAGCCGTTGTATTTAAATGAATATTTCTCGAAAGTATTCTTGTGCAAATGTCCAAGTAATATATCAGAAAAATTAAACTTGTTGTTTTTAGCATCAATTGAATCGGTGTATTTTCTTGAAGTTCGAATAGTTTGTAAGCTGTCTTTTTTGGTGTAATCGGTACTTTCTTCAATTGTTAAAGGAATTGGACGGATAGTATTCCAATAAGAATCGTCTTTTTTATTAGCATTAGCTTCAAAACTTACAATTTCATTAGAGAAAGTTTTCTTTTCAAAATATTCTGGGAATTCATAATTAGTATAAACATAATTAAACTTTCCTGTAAATTGTATGCCAAAAGCACCTGCAGTAAAAGATAAACTTTGAGCATTTTTAGCCCATAATTTGTTTTTAGAATTATAGCTAAAACTTTGTTTTAGATTCATTATTTGAGTGATCTCATTTTTAATTCGATACCCTTTAATATCAAGATCAATAGCATAAATAGCAAAACTATCATCAATAATATAAATGTAACCTTCAAAAACGGGTTCTTTATCGCGTTTTGGTATAATCTTTATTTTATTAATTTCTTTATTGTTCTCGTCAAAGAACGTTCCTTCGAGCTTGTATTTGTAATAATTAAAGGCATTATCAGCAATAGGAGAAATCATGTTTACACCAAATTTCAAGGTATTATTGTAAAAATCATAGGTTGATAAACTAGCTGTATTATAACTAAAGCCTTTATTGTTTCCAGAAATTTTTGAGGCAATAATTTTCTCTTTTAAATTATTGGGTTTCTCAAACGTTATTTTAGAAATTGTTTCAGACAGATATAAAATTCCAGTTCCAGTAGAATCAAGATTGGAAGCCATTTCGTCATTAAGGTCTACTTTTATTCCCATGATTTTTTTTGGTAAATCCTTTATTTTGAATAAACCTTTAGAATAGAAATCAGCAGTATAACGGCTAGTTTTTTCTGAATTTTTCTTTTTGTTAGCAATGGCATTTTTTATAATGTCATTTGCAGGATTATTTTTGGGATTAATAATTACTTCATTAAGAGTAAAGTTTTCTTCTTGTAGCTTAACATCTAAAGTATAAGATGCCGAAGAGATATTGGTAATAGTTAGTTTTTGAGTTTTGAACCCTAAAAATTGAAATATGATTTTATTCTTGCCTATTTCCTTTACGTTGAGTTGGTATTTTCCTTGTTCGTTAGAAGTGGTGCTGTTATAAGTGTTTTCTTCGAAGACAGAAACAAAAGGCAAAGGTTTTCCATTCTCATCAGAGATAGTTCCTTTTATTTGGGCGTTATTTGAAATAGAAAATAATAAAAAAGTAAATAGAAAAAAGTTTTTCATAAATAGGTTCATTTCTTGTTTCAAAAATAGAAGAACTTAATAATGAACCTATTAAAACTATGTTAAAAATATATAGTGTTTTAATTATATAAAAGAGCGTATGGCAAGCTCGTAACTTTTTAAGCCAAAACCAAGAATAACACCTTTGGCATTCCCAGAGATATACGACTGATGGCGGAAGCTTTCGCGCGCATAAGTGTTGGATATATGTACTTCTATAACAGGAGTAGTCACAGCTTTTATTGCGTCGCCAATACCTATAGATGTATGTGTGTATGCGCCAGCATTTAAAATAATACCATCGTAGGTAAAACCAAATTCTTGAAGGTGCTGCCTCCCTAACAACAGGAGCATGTATTAACCTT
>NZ_JBXBAV010000118.1:0-11310 GCF_056783245.1 Flavobacterium sp. TC780
AAGGTTAATACATGCTCCTGTTGTTAGGGAGGCAGCACCTTGATAAGCCCTAATAAAATAAAATATTTCACATCAATGATGTAAAGGCCTATACTGGTTAATACAGAAACAACTAGCATTTCTATAATAAGACCAACAATATAATTGTTTATAGATACTTTTATTTCGGGTTAGAATTTCTTTTAATTTAGTATGGTGCTCTTTCTTGAATAGTTTTGCCAAAAATAGAATGAAATGTTTCTTATATAGTAAAAACAGGAAAATAAAAATGGGAATTATAGTGCAATCTAAAAGAACATCCGAAACAGAAATAAAGAAAAGGGTACTTATTTTTTCGCCACCATTTTTTACAGAATCAGAAATGACATTTTCAAGGTATTTTTTTTGTTCGCCAGTACTAATATTAAAATTTGCTTTAATAAAGTTTTGAAAATCATTAAAAACTGAAATGGCATTTTTCTTAATTACAGAAAAGTCATTGGCAATATCACTAATCTGATAAGATATAAAAGTAAGTATCCCAATTATAATTAATACAAAAATGAGAACTGTGACTATAGACGCTAGAAAATGGGGGAAGCGTAATTTTACGTGCAATAATGTAAATAATGGTAGTAATAGAACCGAAAATAAAAAGGCCAATAATATTGATGTTAAGATATCTTTACCAATAAAAAATATAAAGCCAATACAAATTATACTTATTAATACACACATTAGTTTTACATAAAAAGGCAATTTAATTGTTTCCATAACTAATTTATTGAGATTAAAAGCTCTTATTACGACTAATAAAAACTAAGTTAAACAAATGTTATGTTTATTTACTTTTTTACGTTCTACATTTTTAAGATTAGCTTATAAAATTCCCATAAAATTTACAACCATATAAGTCGTTTAGGTAAATAGAAGTTTTGAGACACTTTGTTTAAATGAATTTACATGACTTAACATGGTTCGTTATTTTAAAACTATAAAAGACATTTTCGTAAATATAAGTTTTTAAATACGCTGCTTAAATGGTCTTATATGACTTATATGTTTGGTAATTTGCAATCACATAAGTTCTATAAATAAATATAAGTTTTGAAATATTTTGCTTAAATGAACTTATATAACTTACATGGTTAACTTTTTAATCAAAAAACTCTTTCTCTTCAAAGTGAGCAGATATAATTGAGATTCCTTTTTGCAGAAGCAAATTATTAGGATAAATAATTTTCTCACCTTCTTTAGTTTTTAAACTTACATGAAAAGCATTTATATCTTCAATTTCGGCCTCGATTGGAAAGTCTTTATCATGAATTTTTATAGAATCTCCAATTTTAAATGGAAATGAAAAGAATAGGATAATTCCCGATGTAATATTGCTTAAAATAGACCATTGCGCAAACATTGCCACACCAATAACGGTTGCTATAGAAGATACAGTAAGGAAAATATCATCGGTTTTGACTCCCCAAATAACAAATAAACCTATTATAAATAGGGTGTTTACGAGTAAATTAATGTATTTGATTATCAAATTGGTTCGATGCTCAAGAAAATGCTCTTTTCGGGCATATTTCCAAACGATTTGGGTAATAATAATTCTTACCGAAACCATTACTACAATAAAGATTCCTGTTGCAAATATTTCTTTGGCGTAATCGGTAAAAAAAGCTGTCATAATTCTATATTTTTAATCTAATGTACTTAAATATTCATAAACTCTATGCGTAGGCAATCCCATAACATTGGTGTATGAGCCTTCTACTTTTGAAACGCCCATAAAACCAAACCATTCCTGTATGCCGTATGCGCCAGCCTTGTCGTAGGGTGTGTAGTTATCTATATAATATAATATAGCCTCGTCGCTTAATTTGGTAAAGGTAACCTTTGTAATTTCATTTATAACAGTTGATTTTTCATTAGTTGTAAAACATACAGAGGTAATAACGTCATGCGTAGTATCCGATAATGATTTCAATATAGTAAAAGCATCTTCTTTATCTTTAGGTTTACCCAAGGCTTTATCATTATGCCAAACAATAGTATCACTTGTAATTAAAATTTCGTTTGGGTTTAATTGTCCATCAAAAGCACTTGCTTTTAATTCTGCCAGATAATCGGTAATTTCAACACCTTTTAATTCTAGAGGATATATTTCTTCGACATCTTTTAATCGGATTTCGAAATCTAAATCTAAGTCTTTAAAAAATTGTTGACGTCTTGGAGAACCAGAAGCCAGTATTAAAGTATATTTTTCTAATTTTTGCTTAAGCATTGTATTTAATATTAAGATTGATGATTAAAATTGATAGAATTCCGAAGAATAAAATCCATTTTAGAATAGAGCTCAAATTGTGAAACTCTTTTTTTGTTTTGGCAGTTATAATTTTTGCAATAAAATAAAGTAGTGGAGCAAGCACAAATATAAAGGCATATAATGTAGCGATATAAAGATTGTTGGCACTAAATAGTTATTGATATAGATTAATAAAAAAACAACTGGAATAATTGAAAGTGCAAAAACAATTTTGGCTGTTCGGCTAGCACCAATTGCAATAGGTAGTGTATTCATACCTTGATTATAATCTCCATTTACATCTTCGATGTCTTTTACAATCTCTCGTATAAAATTAATCATAAAAGCAAAAACGGCATAATCAAAAAGTATAGAGAACATACTTGTCATTTGTGCTCTGTTTTCATTATCAGTAGCTGGAAATAGGTCAAAAACACCAATTATTATAACGCTAAATGATAAAGATCATGCAACAACGATATTCCCAGAATCATAATTTGTTTTAGAGTTGTAGCATAAAAATAAAGACTTAGCTGCAACTAGAATAAAAACCATACGAACCAAGTATCATAATTACATTCGATAAGTAAAAACCAATAGCAACACCACTAATATTAAGGGCTACATATATATTATAGGCTGCAGTTTCAGAAATGCTTTTTCCTACCACAACATCACCAGGTTTATTTATTAAATCGGTTTCCTGATCAAAAATATTATTAATCACATATCCGGCGGCAGCAATTAAAACGGTGCTTAGCACCAATAAAGCATATTGCCAATGGGCTAGTGCCAAAGGAATATTTTGCAATTTTAAGAAGCCATAACGAAATAGTATTTGCATAAAAGCAAGCATCATTAGGTTCTGGTAGCGAATGAGTTTGAGGTATTTGTTGACTTTTTCTTTTTAAGGCACTTTTTGAGGTACTCAGGTTCTAAGCAACAAAGTTCCAATAGTCTTTATAAGAGATCTAAAGGTTATTATATTATCCAAATCATGGAGTTTAGATTATATACTACATGGTTTTGTTACAAAGTCTATAAAATACAAAACTTAATTCTTAATGTGTAATACAGACACTGTAGATTGATACTGAACACTGTTACTGAATATTAGCCTCTAATCGTGTTTCCCATTAAAGTGCTGCCATCCATTTTCCTTGTACTTTCATAACTTGTTCGATTACATCACGTGCAGAACCTTTTCCTACTTTTTTTACATGTGAGATATAACGACTAATTGTTTTTATTTCAGGACTTGCGTCTTGAGGACAAGTAGGTAATCCTACTAATTTCATTACATGATAATGAGGGATATCATCACCCATGTATAAAACTTGCTCAGACTTAATATTGTATTGCTCAGTGTATTCTTTAAAAGTTTCTACTTTATCCGGAGTTCCTAAATGGATATCTGTTATTCCTAAATTGCGTAATCGTATACGCACGCCTTCATTGCTTCCGCCAGAAATAATGCATACATTATACCCACTTTCAACAGCTGCTTTCATCGCATAACCATCACGAATATTCATCGTACAAAAATGTCCTTTTCATTGGTTACAAAAACCGAACTATCAGTAAGTACTCCATCAACATCAAAAATAAAAGTAGTGATGTCGTTCATTATTTTTATAACTTTTTGCCATTATTTTGTATAGATTTTGTTAGTAATGTGTATATTTTTTTTTGATTTTCATTTGATAAATAACTCAAATGGGATTCGATTGTTGTAATATCATTGCGTTTTGCAGGACCTGTTTGAGCTTCAATAGGTGAAAGGGTATTGATTTTATTGGCAGTTTCAGCGATTAAAGGCTTTAATATGTCAAATGAAACCTGATGTTCTTCGCATATATCATGTCCGATTAGGTATAAATGATTGGTGAAATTATTTACAAATACAGCTGCCACGTGCAATGCTTTGCGTTGTTCCAATTGATGGAATATACCGCATCCGAAATGCTTTTAGCAACTGTTTCAAGTACCAAATAGTCGGTGTTATTTTCGGCTTCTAAACAAAGCGGAATCACTTTAAAATCGACTTCTTTATTCTTTGTAAATGTTTGTAAAGGATAAAAGACAGCGCTTCGGTTTTTTGTATTAATTGTCTGTAATGAAGCAGTTCCAGAAGTGTGAGCTACCAGTTTGTTTTTAAAAGGCAATTGTTCCGAAACCATCGATATCGCATCATCAGAAACGGCAATAATATACAAATCGGCTTCTTTTAAAAGAGCAAGATCAGTTACAATTTTATTAGAATCGAGTAGTGGAGCTATTTCTTTTTTGGTTCTGGAATATACTTCAATAAGTTCAATCGCACTGTTTTTTGCGAAAGCATTTATTAAATGTTGAGATACATTTCCGGATCCAATAAGTGTTATTTTAATCATACTGCAAAATTAGCAATTTTTTTTAAAGGACTCCCGTTACTAGGCAAGTTCGTTGATAAATTGACTTTAGTAAGAAAATTAATTCTTTAGATTTCGTAGAAGTGCTTTATTTTGGATTTAATTAACAAAAGCACGAATATTTGAGTCAACATTTTTAAGTACTTTTGTGCCACTTTATAAAATGTAATTCCTTAGTAATGGATAAAAAAATATTCTCCTTTTTGTTTTCTACACGATTAATGGCTGTCCTTTTTTTAACATTTGCAATTGCAATGGGAGTCGGGACCTTTATAGAAAGTAAGTACAATACCGACACAGCCAGAATTTTTATATACAACTCATGGTGGTTTGAGGTCATAATGGTTTTCTTCTTAATTAATTTCTTTGGAAATATTAAAAGATATCAATTACATAAAAAAGAAAAATGGGCAACTTTAATACTGCATTTGGCTTTCATTTTTATTCTTTTAGGAGCTTTTATAACACGTTATATTAGTTATGAAGGGATGATGCCAATTCGCGAAGGGGCTGCTGAAAATCAAATATATTCAGACAAAACATTCCTTACTGTTTTTGCAGATGGAGAGTTTAAGGGAGAAATGAAACGCCGTGTCTTTGAGAAAAATTTACTATTATCTCCAGTAGCCAATAACGATTTTAGTATTTCAGGTAAATTTGATGAAACTCCATTTGAAGTTGAATATAAAGATTTTATCATGGGAGCTAAAGAGGTTGTGAAACCAGACGCTAATGGAATTTTATATTTAAAATTGGTGGAAGCTGGTGATGGTGGACGTGAAGAACATTTTCTTAAAGATGGTGAAGTACAAAATATACACAATGTTTTATTTGCATTAAACAAACCTACACAAGGAGCTATTAATATCAATACAACAGGTGAGGCATATACAATACAAACCCCTTTTGAAGGAGATTTTATGCGTATGGCCGATAAATTTAAAGGAAAAGTAACTAAAGATAATGTGCAGCCATTAATGATGCGTTCATTATATAGTATTGGAGATATCCGTATTGTATTCCCAGATCCAGCTGTAAAAGGAGTTATTGCTTATGAATCAAATAATGATTACAAGGCAAAAACGCATGAAGATGCTTTGACAGTAACGTTAAAAGCTGAAGGGCAAGAGAAAGAAGTAACATTATTAGGATCAAAAGGTAAAATTGGAGATTTTAAAACAGTTAAAATTGGAAAAATTGATTATACTTTTTTCTATGGAAGTAAAGCTTATATACTGCCATTCAAGGTTAAATTGAATGACTTTATAGCTCAAAAATATCCAGGAACAGAGAAAAGTTATTCTTCTTTTGAAAGTAAAGTTACTGTTATAGATTCAACTAAAACATTTGATGCTAGAATTTATATGAACAACGTATTAGATTATAGAGGATATAGATTCTTCCAATCTTCATTTGATCCAGACGAAAAAGGAACAGTTTTATCAGTAAACCACGATTTCTGGGGAACTAACATTACCTATTTCGGTTATTATTTGTTGTATTTTGGTCTAATGGCAATTATGTTTACTAAACATTCTCGTTTTGCTGACTTAAAGCGCAAACTAGAAAAAGTAAAAAATAAAAAAGCAAAATTTATTACTATTTTAGTTTTAATGTTGAGCTTTAACGGATTTGCCCAAGAGCAACATGACCACGATCACGATCATGACCACGATCATGCAGCACATAGTACTGATCCTAATCATGACCATGCAAAAGATCATGACCATAATCATGCAGCAGAAACAAAGGATCCAAAGAATCATGCAAATCATGTTACGAGACCACCAAGTCAAAAACAACTTGATTCATTAATTAATATCTATAAAGCACCAAAAGAACATGCAGCCAAATTTGGTCGTTTGATTATTCAGGATGCAGGTGGAAGAATGAAGCCTATTAATACTTTCTCATCAGAATTATTGAGAAAAGTAAGTCATGATGATACGTATAACGGAATGAATTCTGATCAGGTATTTTTGTCAATGACACAATACGCTCAGGTTTGGATAGAGATACCAATTATATATATTAAATCAGGAAATGATAGTATTCGTAAAATTATCGGAATTGATAAAGATGCAGGGTTTGCTCCATTTATTAAGTTCTTTGACGAGAAAGGAAACTATAAATTATCACCTTATTTAGATGCTGCTTATAAAGCGGCAAACCCGAATCAGTTTGAGAAAGATTTTATCGAAACTGATAAAAAGGTAAACTTAATGGAATCGGCTTTAAGCGGAAGTATATTAAAAATATTCCCTATTCCAAATGATCCAGGCAATAAATGGATCTCCTACTTAGAGATTAGCAATGCTGGTTTAAAAGGAATGGACGAAACTTATGTGAAGCAAATTTTACCAATGTATTTTGCCGCTTTAAATAATGCTTCGATTACAAAAGATTTTAAACAAGCCGATGAATTGCTAGAAAGCATCAACGGGTTCCAAAAGAAATTTGGTAGTAAAGTTCGTCCAAGCGAAGAGAAAATTACATCGGAGTTATTGTATAACAAATACGATGTTTTCAAGAAGCTTCCGTATTGGTATATCACGGCTTCAATTTTAATGTTTATTTTTACTATTGTAAATATATTCTTTGAGAAAAAAGCATTACGTATTACGATAAATGTATTTCATGTTATAATTGGTATCTTATTTGGTTTACACACATTAGGATTAATAGCACGTTGGTATATTGCAGGACATGCACCATGGAGTAATGCGTATGAGTCTATTGTTTATGTGGGTTGGGCAACAATGTTCTTTGGTTTGGCTTTTGATAAAAAATCAAAATTAACCGTTGCGTCATCTGCATTTGTAACTGCAATGATTTTAATGGCTGCTTATATGAACTGGATTGACCCAGAAATAGCTAATTTACAACCTGTTCTTAATTCATACTGGTTAATGATACACGTAGCAGTAATTGTTGCTAGTTACGGACCATTTGCACTAGGAATGATATTAGGTTTTGTATCGTTATTATTGATTTTCTTTACCAATAAGAACAACAAAGCCAAGATGGATTTAAATATTCAAGAAATTACATACATCAACGAAATGGCATTGACTATCGGTTTGATTATGCTAAGTATAGGAAACTTCCTAGGAGGGCAATGGGCCAATGAAAGTTGGGGACGTTACTGGGGATGGGATCCAAAAGAAACTTGGGCATTAATTAGCATTATGGTTTATGCATTTGTAATTCACGCTCGTTTTGTACCAGCTTTACGCGGAAAATGGTTTTTTAACCTAATGAGTATGTTTGCATTTATTTCAATCTTATTTACTTATTATGGAGTAAACTTTCACCTAGTAGGATTACACTCTTATGCAAGTGGAGAAGCACATTCATTAGATTGGATTTGGTATTCATTGGGAATAATTACGCTGATAGGAGCTGTGACTTATCCAAAATACCGCAAGTATTATAAAAAATAACAAATTATTAGTTCACATAAAAAGGTTCAACTGTAAAAAGTTGGACCTTTTTTTATTTAACAATTTTCCTCCTAAGGAGGTTCTAGAAGTTTTAGAATTTAGTTTTAGTAAAAGTATGGCTTTACGAATTTTGTGGTAAATTAAGATTTTGAATTAGAAGCTGCTTCCTGCTGTTCACTATATCTTTTTATTTTTAAAGGAAAAATAAAAAGGATGCCGTTTCCATCAGGGCTAGGGCTCTCGTTTTCATGATAAAACAATTAATATAAATCTGTTCAATCTGCCAAATCTGAAAGAGTCATTGAGAAATGAGACTTCGACAATAGTAAATTGATGTAGTAATAGCTTTCCAAACTGTGTAGAGTAACTAGTAGAGATTGCTTCGCCAGTTTACTATTGCTCGTGTATTCCTGCGTCTGGATGATAAGATTATGTCACCTTTTGCGTGTAAAATGAACCGCAAAGAGCGCAGTTTCGATAGGTATCGGGGTACGCATAGTTCACAAAGTATTTCATAAAGATTTATACACAAACTAAGCTACAAAGTTCCGATAGCTATCGAAACTTTGTAGCTTAGAGCCTCAGCACCTTAAAAGAAGCCTTTGTTACTTTAAACCTCTGAGTTTTTAAAAGAAACTTTTTTGAACCAAAAAGCAACATTTACCAAAGCAATTAAGGCAGGGACTTCAACAAGAGGGCCAATTACGCCAGCAAAAGCCTGTCCACTATTAATTCCGAAAACTCCAATGGCGACTGCAATTGCAAGCTCAAAATTGTTTCCAGTAGCAGTAAATGCAATTGCAGTAGCTTTAGAATAGTCAGCACCAAAATACTTGCCAGTAAAAAAGCTAAATACAAACATTATTACAAAATAAAGAATCAGTGGAATAGCAATTCGTATTACATCCATAGGAATTTGCACAATTAATTCTCCTTTTAGGCTGAACATGATTAAGATGGTAAATAATAGTGCAATTAGTGTGATAGGTGAAATTAGAGGCACATATTTATTCTCAAACCAAGTGATTCCTTTTAGCTTAATAAGAATATAACGGCTGCTAATACCAAGTGCAAAAGGAATACCTAAATAAATACCAACACTTTGGCAATTTGAACAATAGAGATATTTATATTAAAACCAGTATAACCAAAATACGGAGGTAAAATAGTAATGAAAAGCCAAGCATAAACACTATAAAGCAAAACTTGAAAAATACTGTTAAGGGCAATTAAACCAGCAGCATATTCACGATTTCCATCAGCAAGGTCGTTCCAAACAACAACCATTGCAATACATCTGGCTAAGCCTATTAAGATTAAGCCAATCATATATTCAGGATAACCATTTAAGAATAATAAAGCCAATCCGAACATTAAAAAAGGGCCAACAATCCAGTTAAGAAATAGAGAGGCACCCAATACTCGGGTATTTTTAAAAACTTCTCCCAAGAGTTCGTATTTAACTTTCGCAAGTGGAGGATACATCATTAATATTAATCCAATTGCAAGCGGAATATTAGTAGTTCCGCGAGAGAAAGAATTAATGAAATCTCCGCTCGATGGAATAAAATAACCAATTGAAACGCCTACAGCCATAGCAAGGAAAATCCAAAGCGTTAAAAAACGGTCAAGAAAACTTAATTTTTTTCTTTCGAAAGTTGGAGCGCAAGTATTTGCAGACATATTATTTGTTTATTTGTGAGAAAACATAAAACATTTCGGTAGCAATTTGTACACTGCGTTCTTGATATTTCTCAAATTGTTGAGGTGTATTATCAAATGCTTTCGGATCATCGTAAGTAATCGGAATGCGTTTTTCAGCACCAGCAATAAATGGGCATCCCTCATCGGCCTGCGAACACGTCATTATAGCTGCAAATTTGCTTTCGGGATTAAAATTAGCATCAAATGATTTAGAAAACCCAATAATAGGTTGTTCGTTAGGCGCAAATTTTATAGAATAAATAGGGTTTTGACCTTCGGAAATAGTTTCGATTTTAAAACCGGATTTTTTTAGCGTTTTAATAACCATAGGAAATAAAGCAGTTGCTTCCGTTCCTCCCGAATAACAAGAAGTGTTTTTTATGCCAAAATGCGCAGCAGCAGCTTGTGCCCAAATTTGTGCCAGATGACTTCTTCTCGAATTATGGGTACAAATAAAATTAAGCCTAATTTCTTGTAGCGTATTCACTCTATTTTGTATAAAAACTACCAAAGGGAGCAAAATTTCTTTGCGCTCAGCAGGAATGTTTTTAAAATCAAAAGAACGAATTGTGTTTTCGATTTCGGGAAATAGTGTGCTCATATTTAAGATGTTTTAAAAATTAGCAACAGCTTCCGCCTGGAGTACAAGAGTTGGATTGATTTGATATATCCGAAAGATTTACTTTTTGTTTTTCCGATGGAATTCCGATTGATCCATAGCAAGGCAAGCAGTTTGTTTATTTAATAAAAGAAAATCTTTACCGTTAAAGTCTAAATCATACTTACCGATAGTCGTATCTTGATATTCTACTTCGATTTCAAAATCTTCGATGCCTAAAACCTTTTCCGAAAGCTCGATGATATGAACTAGTTTTTGAGGTTTTAATCTGTGTTCGTAATCATTAGCATCCCAAAGCTGAAAATTGACAACCGTTTCTTTGCGAACCGTCCCGCCACAATCGATAAAGTTTTTGGTTATTAAACCAACTTCGGTAACGTGAAAATATTCGGGTACAAAAGACCCATTTGGAAGTTGAAAATTAATCGTTTCAACTGTTTTTAAAATTTTTTTAATTTCTGAAAGTTTCATAGTTTTTATTTTTAATATTTAACAACATTCATTATTTCTTTTCTCCAAATGTGCTGTAACATGTTGGAAAAAGACCTTGATTTTTTCAAATCCAGATTCGTTAATACAATAGCAAATCGCGTTTCCCTCGATACTTCCTTTTATCAAATTAGCATTTTTAAGCTCTTTAAGGTGCTGAGAAATGGTAGGCTGAGAAAGAGGTAATTCGTTTACGATATCACCACAAATACACGCATTTACTTTTAATAAGTATTCTATGATAGCAATTCTTGCAGGATGCCCTAATGCTTTTGCCAGAATAGCCAGTTCATTTTGATTGTCTGTAAAAAAATCAGTTTAGGTGCTGCCTCCCTAACAGGAGCATGTATTAACCTT
>NZ_JBXBAV010000119.1:0-7308 GCF_056783245.1 Flavobacterium sp. TC780
TCATTACGTATTGCTAAGGTTAATACATGCTCCTGTTGTCTAGGGAGGCAGCACCTATCAAACTCTAAGAATGCATTTATTATTCTTAAAAAAGATATTTTAGTACCAAATTTTGTGCGTTCGTTAATGCCGTATTACAATGATGGAGGTGTTATAGATGAAACCTTTTCGAAAGTAAAAAGAGAAGAGCTTTTATTAATATTACTACAAACCAATCCCGAAATTTCGGATGTATTATTTGACCAAAGCATCCCCGAAAAATTAGATTTAGAAGCATTTATATACCGAAATTATAAGTTTAATGTGAGCCTCGAAAGACTAGCTTACCTAACTGGCAGAAGTTTATTCTTCTTTTAAAAGAGATTTTAAAAAGATTTTTAATGACACTCCTAACCGTTGGTTAATGCATAAAAGACTGCAAGAAGCCCATTTTCAAATTGAAAGAGAAAAGAAAAAGCCATCTGATATCTACCTCGATTTGGGCTTCGAGAACATTTCGCATTTTTCATTTGCTTTTAAAAAACAATTTGGATACAATCCTACAAGTTTGATAAAAGGAAATCTACAATCCTAATTATCAATTAGTAAGCAGAAAATGTAAATGTGTTTTTTGTTTCAAGTTTCAAGTTTCAAGTTAAAAAACTTTGCGTTCCTTGCGTATCTAGATAGCTATTGGCATTGCGAACTTTTCGGTTAAGTTTCAAGTTTCAGGTTAAAAAAATTTGCGTTCCTTGCGTATCTAGATAGCTATTGACATTGCGAACTTTGCGGTTAAGTTTCAAGTTTCAGGTTTCAGGTTTCAGGTTAAAAAAACTTTGCGTTCCTTGCGTATCTAGATAGCTATTGGCATTGCGCACTTTGCGGTTAGGTTTCAGGCTTCAGCCTTCAAGTGAAAAATCTGCCTAATCTCCTGAATCTACATGCTAAAAATTTTCATTTATCATAAAGTTTTTCCTATATTACACGCAATAAAACAACACGCAATAATGGAAAAAGATTTAATACTACTTGGAGCCAATGCGCTAAGAAGAGCAGCTATGAATAACAAAGCGAAAGAGCACATACTCTCTAACGAAATATTATTCAGAACTTTAAAAAAAGCAGCTAACAGATATATAGGCGGAGAAACATTAGACGAAACAATTCTTAAAGTAAAAGAACAAAATAAAGAAGGTTTTAAATGCTCTATGGAATTTATGGGAGAAAATACCCTGACCGAAATTGAAGCCAATAAAGCTACCGCAGAGTTCATTAGAATTGCACAAGAAATTAAAACCCAAAAGCTTAATTCGACTGTTTCTTTAGATTTATCTCATATTGGATTATCTATATCTCCAGATTTATGTTTGAATAATTTAGCTTCTATATGCCAAGAAGCCGAAAAAGAGAATATCGAAGTAACAATTAGTGCCGAGAATGTTGAAATAACAGACGCTATTATTGATATTTACAAAACAGCATCTCAAACCTATAAAAACACTTCAATTACACTTCAGGCTTATCTACACCGATCACAAGATGATTTTAAAGAATTGATTCAGGAAAACGGAAGAATACGCATTGTAAAGGGAGCCTTTGATACTCCCGCCCATCTTTCAATTCCAAGAGGTACTGCATTAAATGAGCGCTATTTGTATTATGTTGATCAGCTACTATCAAAAAATCACCGTTGTGCTATTGCAACGCATCATGATTATATCCAGCAAGAAGTTGTATCGTTAATTAAAAATTACAAAACAACTAATGATATTTACGAATTCGAAAGCTTATACGGAATCCAAACAGAACAATTAAAAAGCTTAAAGGAACAAGGGTATTCAACTAAACTATACTTCGTATATGGCAAAGAATGGTATTTGTATTTATGCAACAGAATAGCCGAATATCCTTTTAATTTATTTCAGGCATTAGATGATATTGTAAGCTAAGATTACAGCTTACATGAATGTCTTTCTCGGAGTCACAGAGAAATAAAACTTAAATTTAGCCCCTTTGTATCTCTGAGAAAAACATAATATTCTAAACGAATTCTGACTCAAACAAAGCCGTGAAATGTTTTACTATTTTTGCCTTTACTTCGGCTTCATCAACTTTTTCTACACCAAGTTCTACCTGAAGTGAAGTAACTGCTTTACCTCGAATCCCACACGGAATAATATTATCAAAATAACCTAAGTCAGCATTCACATTCAAAGCAAAACCATGCATCGTTACCCAACGTGAAGCACGTACTCCAAGCGCACAGATTTTACGGGCAAATGGAGTTCCTACTCCTAACCAAACTCCCGTTTCACCTTCACTTCGGCCACATTCTAATCCGTATTCCTGAAGAGTCAAAATAATCGATTCTTCTAGTAAGCGCAAGTATTTATGAATATCGGTAAAGAAATTCTCTAAATCCAAAATAGGATATCCTCCCTCCCTACAGGGCCATGATAGGTAATATCTCCACCTCGATTTATTTTGTAAAAATTGTCCTATTTCGGCTTCCAGTTGCTTTCAGACAATAGTAAATTGCTCAATCGCCACTTTTCCCAAAGTATATACATGCGGAATATTCAGACAAAAAAGAAATCATTAGGAGTTGGCAAATCAAGTTCTTCTCTCCTATTTCTTAATTTTTAAATCTACAATAGCTGCAAATAATTCCTCTTGATATTCCCAAGTCGATTTATAATCTTTTTGACCTAAATCTTGAAGTTGGATTTTTTTATTCATTGTATTATTTTTCAAACTCTACCTCTAGCGCCATTTTAGCTGGATTTTCCATATAATCGGTAAAAGGGTATTCGATAGTTATCGTTTTACGGTCTTCACTAACTACAGCATTACTATTAGATACTTTTTTTACCTTTTTAGGAAAATTGTATTTTAAAATATAAGTTGAAGAAGCAAAAATCATTTTATTCATTCCTAATGAATCTTCTACAGGCTTATTTGTTTCTTTTGGATTTAAGATAACTTTTCGGTTAAACTTTTTACCATCATAATTAAAGCTTACAGTACTATTATTATTAAAATTCCCGCCAAAAGGTAGTTTGTCTTGTGAATTATTTTTCTCAATATTTTGTATGGTACTCAAGCTTTTTACCATATCCTGCAATTCGTTTACATTTTTGAAATCAGAATTTAAATCCAACAAAAACTGATTTTCTGTTGTATTCATCTTCATATTAACCAAAAAATTTTCTAATTTTTTAAGTTCTTTTTGTTCTTCTGGAGAAAGTTTAGCAATACTATCTTTCTTATTTTTAAACATTTCTTTAAAAGAAAAAGTAGTATCGATCTTTTGTTTTGAATCATTTACTTCATTTCCTAATTGTTCCCCCGCCATCTTCATCAACCCCGATCCATCCATCTCGAGTGAGAATTTACCTGTTCCGTTATCTGCAATATTGATGTTTTCTGTAAAAGTACAACTCGTTAAAGTCGCCAATAAAAAGGAAAAACTAAGAAATTTTAATAGTCTCATATGTAGATTATATTTTTCTTCAAAGATACGAAGTCTATTTAAAAGAATTGTTGTCTTTAAGAGTTGCTATTAATTTTCAAATATTACTTTAAAACCAAGCTTTTCTTCATCATCTGGAAAATCTTTAATCGGAATTTCAAGAATAAAGCTTTTTCTATCTTTTGAAATTATTGCATTTTTTAATGACATCGTTTTTATCTTTTTCGGAAATTGATATTCTATTGAATATTTACATTCTTTTAAAATTTCATCCATCTTTTTTGAAAAATCATTATCTGCATTTTTCTCTTTTTTTCTTCTTCTCTTTTTTTGTTTTAGCACCATCGGAAAGTAAAATCACTTTCTCAAAAACCTTCCCATCATAATTATATGAAAACATTGTTTTTTTATTTTCTTTTTCAGGAACACTCAAATTACCTAACTGTTTGCCTGGACCAATTTTCGGCATTGCTTCAAGAACCTCTAAGGGCGAAAGCATATTTTTAAGGCTATCTATTGACTGAAAATTATATTCCATGTCAAATTTCAATTGTTTTTCAGCATCATTTGCTTTTACATTGACTTTAAAGTTTTCGAGCATTTTTATTTTTCGTCTTTGGACTCTGGTAATTTGGCAACACTATCTTTTACTTTTGCAAAAACTTCTTTGAAAATGAAAAACACTATCGATTACTTTACTATTCTTTGTAGAATCGGTACTCCAAACCCAATTTAAATATTCCGGACAAATCAAATCCGTATGAAAAACTCCCCGAACCATCTTCATGCATAACCATTTTTTCTTTCATAGTACAGCTCGACAAAGCCAAAAAAATCAATAGACAAACTAAAACTTTCTTCATTCTCTTTTTTATATATTTAATTTTATTTATTCTAAAACAACCTCTAAATTAGTACTCGCTGGGTTCTGCAAACAATCTAAGCTGAAACGTAAGTGTTAATGATTTTTTATCTGAGCTAAGTATTGCAGCAGCATTCGAAACTGATTTTATCCCACGTGGAAAATTATATTTAAGTGTATAAGTTAGCGTTAAATCTAAGGAGTGCGTTTTAGATTTAAAATCCTTTATTAGGTTTTTGTTTTTTTGGATCTCAGCTTCATTGATAACATTTAAAGTCCGCTTAAAAACTGTTCCATCAAAACTATATTGTATATCAAAAAAATGTTTTTCAGCTGTAAGCGCATAATTATTCTCAAGATCATCTGCATAATCTTCTGTGTTGTATAAATTAGGAACAATATCTATTTTGGTAAAAGGAAATGTAATAATAGTTTTAAATTCCTTGTCGAAAGAGCTCTTTCTTACATGCACTCTTACATTTGCGTATTTTTGAAATAGCTGTTGCTCTAACTGTGTGTATTTTAAAAACGTTTCGTTATATTTTGTAATATAATCTCGAAAAACATAAGTTGTATCTTAAAATTTTTCTTTAGAGTACTTTTCTCCTGCCAGAAGCATATAACTGTGTTCATCTCTAAGCTGAATCATTTCAATGGTTCCACTTCCATCTTCGCTCAGATTTATTGTTTCGGTAACTTGACAACTTGCAAAAAATATTGTGAGTAAAAAGAAAACAGAAGTAATTTTTCATATTTAATTAAAAGCTTAGAATCTGAGTTGCTAATGTACTGAACTTTTGTTTTAAAAAGTTATCCCGCGAAGTTTCTAAGGGAAAACACTAGCATTATTTTAACCTGAAACTTAGAAACCTGAAACTTAACCGCACAAGTTCGCAATGTCAATAGTTATCTAGATACGCAAGGAACGCAAAGTTTTTTAACCTAAAACTTAAACCTGAAAAAACAACAAAAATGGCATTGTCCTGATAATTCTCTCGCTAAGCCACCTAGCTGCAGTTTTTTTTAAATTGAAACCTGAAACATAACCGCACAAGTTCGCAATGTCAGTAGCGATCTAGATACGAAGAAACTCAAAGTTTTTTAACTTGAAACCTGAAACCTGAAACTACAGAAATCACATTGTTTGATAATTCTCTCGCTAAGTCGCCAAGCCGCAGTTTTTTTTAAATTGAAAGCTGAAACATAACCGCACAAGTTCGCAATGTCAATAGCTATCTAGTACGCAAGGAACTAAAAGTTTTTTAACTTGAAAGCTGAAACCTGAAACTTAAAACCTGAAACTAACAACAAATCACATTTCACTTTTTACATTTCACACTCTTCCTTCCCCTTCCTTCTCTCTCAAAAACGCCATCCTAAAATCGAAATATTTCTGCTTCTGAAAAAACTAAAATTATTTTCAAATTTTGAAATTGCCACTTTTTCAAATATGACTATCTTTGCACACTTAAAAACAGTATATAATGGCCTTATCTGAACAAGAAATCATCCGAAGAGAAAAACTTCAAAACTTACGCAACTTAGGAATCAATCCTTATCCTGCTAATCTTTTTCCTGTAAATCATACTTCAAGCAAATTAACGAGTCTTTTAAGAAGGTAAGAAGGTTATTGTTGCTGGACGTTTGATGAGTGTATAGATCGGAAAAGCTTGTTTTGCTGAATTACAAGATAGCGAAGGACGTATTCAATTATATGTTAATCGTGATGTTTTGTGTGGAGATGATAAAACGTTATACAATCAGGTATTTAAAAAATTAACTGATTTAGGTGATTTTATTGGTATCCAAGGTGGATTGTTTACAACTCAGGTTGGAGCAAAATGTATTCGTGTAAGTGGTTTTACTTTTTTAAAGTAAAACATTGCGTCCGTTTCCTTTGCCAAAAGTAGATGAAGACGGAAATGTACACGATGCATTTAATGATGCTGAATTGCGTTACAGAATGCGTTATGTAGATTTAACGGTTAATCAACACGTTAAAGAAACATTCATTAAGCGTACGAAATTGTTTAGCGCTATGCGTAACTATTTTAATGATGCAGGTTACCTTGAAGTGGAGACTCCGGTTTTACAATCAATTGCAGGTGGTGCTTCGGCAACACCTTTTATCACACATTATAATTGCATGACATTCCGCTTTACATGCGTATTGCAAACGAATTGTATCTAAAAAGATTAATTGTAGGTGGTTTTGAAGGTGTTTATGAGTTCTCTAAAAACTTTAAAACTAAAGGAATGGATAGAACGCATAATCCGGAATTCACCGCTATGGAAATATATGTAGCCTACAATGTTATAATTGGATGATGGAATTTGCTGAAGGTTTGCTTGAGCATTGTGCTATTGCAGTAAACGGTACTAGCGAAGTTACTTTTGGCGAACACCAAATAAACTTTAAAGCACCTTATGCTCGTGTTACAATGACTGATTCTATCAAACATTTTACAGGTTTTGACATTTCTGGTAAAACAGAAGAAGAGTTGTTTGATGCTGCCAGAGGAATGGGAATTGAAGTAGATAAAACAATGGGGAAAGGAAAATTAATCGATGAAATTTTTGGAGCAAAATGCGAAGGAAATTACATTCAGCCAACTTTCATCACCGATTACCCTGAATACAATGTCTCCTTCATGTAAAGAGCACCGTGATAATCCAGAACTTACAGAACGTTTTGAATTAATGGTTTGTGGTAAAGAAATAGCAAATGCTTATTCTCGTATTAAATGACCCTATTGACCAACGTGAGCGTTTTGAAGATCGAATGCGTTTGTCTGAAAAGGCGTCATGATGAAGCGAATGGTATTATTGATGTATATTTTCTTAAGAGCACTAGAATACGGTATGCCTCCAACATCTGGTATGGGTATCGGAATGGATCGTTTGATTATGTACTTAACCAATAATGCATAGGTGCTGCCTCCCTAACAACAGGAGCAGGCATTAACGTATATGGTAATCCTACCAGTAAAGGCTA
>NZ_JBXBAV010000120.1:0-15103 GCF_056783245.1 Flavobacterium sp. TC780
CAGTTGTAGTATCTAATTCATATACTGCTGGTAAATGATAAACATTCGTTCCCTGTTCGTATTGCTCTATAAACCACAAACGTTCTTGATCAAAAGATAGAAGAGATTCTTGCATATCTGTTTTAAATATGCGTTTATTTAAAAAATCGTCTTCAGAGAAAATTTTATTATTAAATAAAAATGTTTTAATCTCTGGTTTTAATTTAATTATGGTTTTCTTAATTCTTGACTTTTGAAATCATCCGATATTAATAAATGAATATCATTTTCTTCAATCCATAACAAGGAATCATTTTTCTTAAAATCATATATTAATTTGATTACTTCTATATTGTCCATTTTTCTCTTTTAATATTTACTTTAATAGTATTCTTAACCAAAATATTCTTTAAATTATTTGTGCATTTATGCTTAAACAAATCGGCAATACCAATGTCTATATTAAATAATTCGGTAATTTGATGTGATGCGCGTATCGCAAGAATTGAGTTTCCTCCAATTTTAAAGAAATCGTCATAGATTGATATTTCTTCTAATCCAAGTATATTGGCAAATACTTTGGCAATTTTGAATTCAGTTTCCGAATAATCTTCTTCTAAAATTCTAATTTCTTTATCGGTTGGTTTGTTATTATTAGAACTAAACAGTTTGTGCTTTAATTCTTTTATATTCAACTTAGATACTGCGAGTTGATCGTGTTTTGTCTGATTAATTAAATGATAAAACAACTCCGAACCTTCATTGTAATCAACAGAATTTAAATACATTAATCTATCCAAATCTTGTGAAAAATTTTGTGTTTTTTTATTTTCAGATGATTCCTCTTTACTTGTATAATTATCGTACCACCAAAGCCAATTGACAGAAATGATTTTAGTGTTTTTGAATTTTTTCTTATTTACTGATAAATAATCTAAATAACTGTTAGAAGCACAAAATTCAATTCTATTTGCATCACCAATGAGGCTTGACAGTGATGACTTTGAGGCAATAAAATTCAGATGATTTAAATCTACAGAATTAATTAAATGATCTAATCCATAAATTCTTCCTTTGAAAGCATTTTTAACATTTTCAAATTGATATTCATTAATATCTAGTGGAGATGCACCTTCGGTATGTATAATACCTGTTATATTGCCATAAATCGCTTTTGTTTTCTCTATAAAAGCATTTACTTTTTCAAAACTGTATAAATCAACACATTCAAAGTCAAATGAAGAACCAAATGCTTTAAGTGTTTTAATTATCTCAAATCTTTCAATTTCATAAGCTGATACTATTGACTCCTTATAAATATCATCACTACTTATTAAAATAAATTTTACATTATGTTTACTAGCAATATATTTTGCGGTTGGTAAAGCAAAACTACTTAAGTTACCCGTAATTAAAATAACGTCTCCATCCTTAATTCTGCTTTCATTGGTTGGTAAATTAGCTACATTTTCAAATCGTTCAATCCATAATTTTCCAAATTTGACAGCTAATAATTCATCCGTTTTTTTATAGTTTACATCTTTAACAAGATGATTAATGTAGTTAAAAATGTTTTCGTTTTCATAACCAATATCAATTATTCTGGCGTCTAAGTTTAAGAATTCATTATTGATATTTCTCATAGCTCCAACCAAAGTTCCATTGAATGGATTAATAATGTCATCATTAGTAATTTGTGCTAACCCATTTGTTAACACCAATAAATTGTCCCTATCAATATTATTTAACAAATATTGACGAATTAAAAACAAAGGATAAAAACTATAAGATAATGCGCGCTCTGAATCAGACAGATTGTTAATTGAAGAGAGATGAATAATCGTTTCAAAGGCAATATTGTTTGCGTTTAAATATTGAGACAATTCTTTAAAATGATTCTCATTTTGAGGGTTAAGCTTAAACTCATTATTATCTGTTATAAAAATATTTGTATTCTGATGATTTACATCTAATACTATTAAATGACTATTTTTTGCTATAATGCTAAAATCATACAAGTTAAGTTGCTCTTCTCTTATAAAAATAAGCGCATTTTTATAAACAGTAACATCAGTTATGTATTGTTTATCCAAATTAAAAGCTGGAACCCAAACTGGTGCACTCAACCATTTTTCTTTAGGAAGCAATGCTAGTTCTTCTTTGGCTTTAGTTTCTTCAGCTCTTTCCAACCAACATTTTTGAAAATCAAACTGATACACTGGCAAACCTTGCTGCAACTTTGCTTGTTGAAATAAATCTGGGTGGTTTGGTTGATTGATAATGCCATTCATCCAAAGTTTGGCAATAAGCGCTTCTTTACTACTTAACTGATTCTCCTTGTTTTCCTCTGCTTCTTTTGCCAAGCAAACAACTGTACTGAATCTAGGTATTTATAGTTATTCGATTTTTTATAAACATTAATAAAAGAACACAATGCTTTACCAGGCCCTACTTCAATAAAACTAAGCTGATGGTTGTATTGCACACTTAAAGTGTGTATTCCTTTTGAAAACTGAACTGTATTTCGAAGTTGGTTGCACCAATATCTTGCAGAAGTAACTTCAGCTGCAGCAAACGCTCCTGTTAAATTTGAAATGAATTTCTTCTTAGGTGTGTTTAACTTCACATCCGAAAATACCTTTTCAAATTTATCCAAAGCCCCTTCCATCATAACAGAATGATAGGCATGTGATACGTTCAATTTTACACTTAATAATTCCTCGATCTTAATGCCATTTTCAGACTTTGAATCTTATCATGAGTACCCGAAACTACAATGTTTTCTGATGAGTTGATAACTGCGATTTCACAATGGTATTCTTTTACTATTTCCTGAATATCGATTTCGGCAGAATGGATAGCAAGCATACTGCCCGACTCCATGGACTGCATAAGTTGCCCTCTGGAAATTACAGTTTTTATGGCGTCTTCCAGACTAAAAACCCCAGATAAAGTAGCTGCCACATATTCTCCAATACTATGACCAATGCAAGCATCTGCTTTAACTCCAATGTGAGTCAAATATTCAGACAAACCATATTCTATAATGAATAAAGTAATTTGAGACCACTGTGTTTGGTTAATGTCAAATTGTGATGGTTTCTGGGTTGGGTACATCACCTCATTCAGATCTATCTCTAGATATTGATTCGCGATACCGATGCATTTATCGATAACATTCTTAAAATTTGGTTCATTATCATACAATGATTTTAGCATACCAGTATATTGTGCTCCTTGACCCGGAAACATAAATACCGTTTTTGCATTGTGCTGCGTATTGACTTGGTTTTCAACAACACTTTCTTTTAATGCAGTAATCAATTCCTCAACTGTTTGGGCGCAATAAGCACTTCTATGATTGAATTGTTCTTTTTTCTGTTGTAAACTATAGGCAATATCTCGTATAGTAACTGATTGCTGAGTATTTTGTATTCCTGCTAAATATTTTAATAAGGTTGTTTTGTTCTGTTCTAATGATGATCTGCTTTTTGCAGATAGAGGAACGATGTATTTTATCGGAGAATGCCCTTCGACTATTGTTTTTTCTTGCTCTTTTGCTGACACAATGTAATCCCCTATAACCACATGTGCATTAGTACCTCCTACTCCAAAGGAACTCACTCCAGCCAAACGTTGTTTTTCCTGACTAGGCAACCATTCTCTGTTTTGTTTAAGAATCTCAAAGTTGGTTTGCTCTAAACCAAGCTCTGGGTTAGGGCTTTCAAAATTTACCTGTCCTGGAATAGTATTATTTTGAAGCATTGCACAAACCTTAATTAAACTGGCTGTACCTGCAGCAGAATCGGTATGACCAATATTGGCTTTTACTGCTCCCAGTACAGTTTTACGACTCAATGGTTTTTCTTTATCTTCATTAAAAGCAAATGCTTCACGCAAGGCTTGTACTTCTATAGGATCACCTAAATGAGTGGCAGTACCATGACATTCTACATAATCAATTTCATTAGAACTTACTCCTGCCATGCGTTGCGCATTGATAATACATTCGCTCTGACCAATGATTGAAGGTGCTGTGTATCCTGTTTTACGGTCGCCATCATTATTGCTAGCATATCCTTTGATAACACCTAAGATAGTATCTCCATCTTTAATGGCATCCTCCAAGCGTTTCAATAAAACAACTCCAACTCCAGAGGCGCCAATAGTACCAGAAGCCTTATAATCAAAGGTTCTACAATGACCATCTTTTGAGGAAATCATTCCTTCTTCGTATACATAACCAATATCACCTGGTGTACCTAAAGATACTCCTCCTGCCAAAGCCATATGACAAACACCAAGTTGCAAGTTTTTACAAGCCTCCACCACAGAAACCAATCCAGTGGAACAAGCTGTATTAATAGAATTGGCTGGACCTGATAAGCCCAAGAAAAATGCCGTTTTGGTTGCCAAGGCATCTTTACTATTCGAAGCTGAGGCTTCCCACATATTAATTTGATCGGACATTTCTCCGTTTAGGATATGATCATAGAAATAATCATTATTACCACTTCCTGCAAAAACACCAATGTTTTGGTTCTTACGCTGTTGAGAATACCCTGTAGATTCTAATACAAACCAACTGTGTTCTATAAATTTACGGATCTGAGGATTCAATTGTTTTGCTTCGTTGGGTGATATCCCCCAAAACAAAGGATCAAAATTCTCAGTTCCTTCTACATCGCCTGATATTGCAACGAAATTAGGTAAATTCAATAAAGACTCCTCTACTCCAAATTCAACACACTGTTCTTTATTATAAAACTTAATTCCTTCCTTTTGATTAGCAATCAAGTCCCATAATTCTGTAATATTATTTGCTCCACTAAACGCTCCTGAACTACCTATAATGGCAATTTCATGGCTACTGCTGCCAAGGCTATTGCTCTGAAGTTGATACTTAGGTAACGTATTTGGTCCAATAATTTGAATTAGCTTTAAAAATCCAATTATGTTTAAATAAATCAGCAATACTGATGTTATTGAATTCATCTAATCGATTTAATTTTTGTTTCAATTGAAGGCTTAATATTGAATTTCCTCCCATCTTGAAAAAGTTCTGATGAATGCTAACCTGATCGCTAGCCAAACCTAAAACTTCAGCATAAATAACACACAGCTTAATTTCTAATTCAGTCTCAGGCTTGACATAATCCTCAACCGCATTAAAATCAGCATCAGGTAAAGCACGTTTGTCTAATTTGCCATTAATGGTTAAGGGCAAAGATTCCATAGCAACCAAGGCGGAAGGAACCATGTAATCAGGTAAACCCTGAGACAATTTTTCTAAAATAGAAGTAGAATCAAGGTTTGTTTCTTGTGTGCTATCCAATACATAATAACCAACTAAGTATTTTGTACTTCCAGCTTCTGCTTCTTTCTTTGGCCAAAACACACGCTTGCTTGATGCCTTCGATTTGTGAGAGGGCATGCTCAATCTCGCCAAATTCGATTCGGTAACCACGAATTTTAACCTGATCATCGTTTCCGCCTAAATATTCTAACACCACCATCTGGCAACCAACGCACCAAATCGCCCGTTTTGTACAATTTGGTATATCCTTTAGCTTTATCAGCTTCGGTAGCAAATGGATTATCGATAAAACGCTCCGCAGTTAACTCAGGACGATTCAAATAACCACGAGATAAACTCGCTCCACCTATATGCAATTCGCCAATCACTCCTATGGGAACAGGAACATTGTTAGAATCTAAAACATAATTTTTAAAATTAAAATAAGGCTTACCAATACCTTTAGCTCCAATTTCCTTTTTATTTATATATGTTGCCCCAACTGTTGCCTCTGTTGGACCATATTCATCTATTGGATTATCAATGTACTTCGAGATATAGTCTAATTGAAATTCTTCTAATTTCTCCCCTCAAAGGCTTGTTTTATTTTATAATTACTAAAATAATTCAAAGATAAGTTGGCTAATAAGGAAGGTGTTCCTTTAACAAAATCAATTTTATTTTCAACTAAATACTGTGCATATGAATCAACATCTGTTACCGTATCTGAATAAATAAATATCTTTTTCCCCAATAACAATGAAGAAATAGTTGTAGTTACGCTCAAATCGAATGCTAAGTTTGTTGAAAAATCAACATTCTTTATCTCAGGCAATAGAACCTCATTTACATTATTGGAATAATTAATAACCGAATGATGTTCAATCATTACTCCCTTAGGTCTACCAGTAGTTCCTGAGGTATAAATGATATAAGCCAGATCAGTAGACTGAGAATATTGTTCAAGGTTTACTGTATCTTCTTTTAGATATAGTTCTTCTGACAAATCAATAGCAATAACTTTGTCCTGTGGAAGCTTAACCTGATTGTTTTCTTTTAGCTTTCTTTGACTTAAAATAATAGTCGCCTGAGTATCTTCCAAAAAATAATCAATCCTATCCTGAGGATAACTTGGATCGATAGGCACATAAGTTCCGCCAGCTTTTAGTACTGCCAATATCCCAATAATCATTTCCAAGCTTCTGTCCATACACAATACGATGAGAGTATCTGGAGTAAGTGCTCTTTGCGTTTTTTCTTGATACTGTTCTCGAATATAACGTGCTAACTGATTGCTCTTTTCATGAAGTGCATTATAAGTTAACTCATCTAAACCAGAAACCAAAGCAACATTATTTGGAGTCTTTAGTACTTGTTCCTGAAATAATTCCTGAATGGTCTTATCCTTTGGATATACTTTATCAGTAGCATTCCAATTGTAAATTAGCTCTTGGTAATCCTTTGGAGATAACAAACTAATTTGACTGTACTCTTTATTGGAATCCTTAGTCAACTCATCTAATAAATAAACATAATGATTGGCTAATTGAATAATACTCTCTTTAGTAAACAAGCTAGTAGCATAGTTAATCTCACCTGCAAGTTCTTCTTCACTGTCATCAATAAAAATAGACAAATCAAATTTAGCTACTTCATAAGCATCTTTAAGTTCGTATGGTTTAAATGGTGTAGTATCATTGTACTCAAAACTCTCTTTACTAGAACCAAAACTCTGTACCCCAAACATTACCTGAAAAATAGAATGTCTAGAAGTATCTCTATCAACTCCCAACTCGGCTATTAACTTTTCAAAAGGTAAATCCTGATGCAATTGAGCTTCAATTTGTCCTTGATGAACCTGTTTGATTAGTTCTTTAAAATTTTGGGAAGCATTAAGTTGTGTTCTGTTTACTTGTGTATTTACAAAAAAACCAATTAAACCTTCTGTTTGGCTATGATGACGATTGGCTATTGGGCTACCAATCACAATATCCTTCTGTCCAGTATATTTCCCTAAAAGAATATTCACAGCGCTTAAAAGCAAACTATTTAATGTAACTCCCTCTCGCTGTGCTAAATCACGTATTTTTTTACTAAGTTCTTTATTCAATGAAAACTCTTGGCTTGCGCCTCTGTAATCTACAACAGAGGGTCTAGCATAGTCAGTAGGAAATTCTAAGACTTGATAACCTGTCAGCTTTTCTTTCCAATAGCCTAATTGTTTTTCTAAAACATCTCCCGTTAAATAATTGCGTTGCCACAATGCATAATCCTTATATTGAATCTCAAGTTCAGGTAATTTAAATGTTGTGTTGTTTTCTAGATATGCATTATAATATGCTAAAACTTCTCTTTCAAATACCTCTTTTGACCATCCATCTGAAGCGATATGATGTATATTGATTAACAGTATCGTCTTATTTATTGTAGCATCAGAATTTGAACAGATATTATAAAAATTAACTCGGATTGGATATTCATTACTTAAGTTAAATGGACGATTGATTTCTTCTGTAATCAACAATTCATAATCATCTGTTTCATTCCATGCGTATCTTCTTGAATAGAAAGAGATTCTTCATGTACTTTCTGAATAGCACATTCATCATTTTCTCTTTGCTCAATAGTACTTCGCAACACCTCATGTCTAGTGACAATTTGTTGCAAAGCGTATTTTATGCCTTCTTTATTTATTGTAGCATCAAGTTCATATAAAGCAGGTATATGGAAAGTATTCGTCCCTTCTTCAAACTGTTCGATGAACCACAGACGTTCCTGAGCAAACGAAAGACCAATTTGGTCAACATCAACCTTTATTACTATTTGGGACTGACCAATAGCATGAGCCAGTAATTGTGTTATTGTTTTATATTTAAAAACATCAGCCACTTTCACATTACATCCCAATATCTTGCTCATACGATGTGAAACTTGTAGTGCCAAAATAGAATTACCTCCTATCTTGAAAAAATTATCAGTAATGCCTACTCGATCCAATCCAAGTAAATTACTCCAAATTTCGCATGTCTCTTTCTCTTCTGTTACAGGCACAACATAATCTGAGTCTGAAGAATTGAAATCAGGATCAGTAAACAAACGCTTGTTTAGCTTTCCATTTACTGTCAATGGAAAAGATTCCATCTCAACAAAAGCAGTCGGTATCATATAATCCGGTAAGATTCCAGATAAAGAACTCTCAATAGTATCTACCGTTAATCCCGTTTCTTCCACATTTAAAACATAATACCCTACAAGGTATTTAGAACTCCCATTCTCAGTAATCCTATCTCTTGCCTGAACACTTACTTGTTTAATTCCAGTTATTTGTGAGATCGCATGTTCAACTGCACCCAACTCAATAGGAATCCTCTAAAATTTAACCTGATCGTCATTTCTTCCTAAGATTCTATGTTACCAACTGCCAACCAACGAACCAAATCGCCCGTTTTATACAATTTGGTATACCCTTTTATTTTATCTTCTTGCGCGGCAAATGGATTATCCACAAATCGTTCGGCAGTTAACTCTGGACGATCAAAATATCCTCTAGACAAACCAATACCTCCTAAGTATAATTCTCCTATCACACCAATAGGAACAGGCCTTTGATTGGGGAGAAAGAATATAAACTTGGGTGTTTTGAATAGGCTTCCCTATGTATACATTTTTAGTCGAATTAGTCTCATAAAACGTGACATCAATTGAAGCTTCCGTTGGACCATAAAGATTATGTAACTTCAATGATTCACCAATGCTATTCTTATACGTTTGTTGAACTGTATTGTTATTTAAAGCTTCTCCACTACAAAAAATTTGCTTTATTGAAGGGTTAAATTTATTCTCTTGTTCTAATAGATAATGATTATAGGCTTCTAACATACTTGGAACAAAATGAAGTGTCGTCACTTTCTCTTTTTGTATCAATTGATGCAAATACTCACTATCCTTATGACCTTCTGGCTTGGCCATCACAATTTTAGCACCATACCAATTAGCCCATAAAAGTTTCCCATACAGAAACATCAAAGACATAAGGTGTCTTTTGCAAAACAACATCCTCCGAATTTAAGGGATACATATTTTGCATCCATTCAATTCTATTAACAATACCTGAGTGATTTAACATTGCTCCTTTAGGCTTCCCTGTGGTTCCTGAGGTGTAAATCACATAGGCAAGATCTCTCGACTGGCTCTGTTGTGGAAGATTCATCTTAGCCTGAGTTTTATACAATGCTTCAGATAAATCAATGTAAACAACCTTATTCTGTGGTAATTTAGCATAAGCCTTTTCATTTAAATGCCTTTGGCTCAATACAAGCTCCGTTTGGGTATCTTCCAAAACATAATCTATCCTTTCTTGTGGAAAGACTAGGGTCAATAGGAACATATGCGCCTCCAGCTTTTAACACTCCCAAATCTCCGATGATCATTTCAAAGCTTTCTCCAGGCATAAAGCAATTAACTGTCGGCTGTAAGTTCTTTTTGCGTTTTTACTTTGTATTGTGACCGGATATGGTGCGCCAATTGGTTGCTCTTTTCATTAAGCTGATTATAGGTTAATCCCTCTCCTTCATAAACCAAGGCAATATTGTTAGGTGTTTTTTTGACTTGCTCTTCGAATAGGTCTATAATAGATTTATTCTTTGGATAGGTCTCTTCAGCTGCATTCCAATCGTGAATAATTTGTTGATACTCTCCAGAATTCAATAAACTAATTTCATTATGAAACCTACTTGAATTTTCCGTGAGTTCATTTAAAAGATAAATATAATGATTAGCCAATCGAGCAATACTCTCTTTTGTAAACAAGCTTGTAGCATAACTAATTTCTCCTAAAAGTTCTTCCTTACTATCATCTATAAAAATGGATAAATCATATTTAGCCACTTCATGAACATCTTCAAAGTCATACGGTCTAAAAGGAGCAGCATCATTATACTCAAAACCATCATTACCTGAACCAAAACTCAACACTCCAAACATTACCTGAAAAACAGGATGTCTTGAGGCATCACGCTCTACTCCTAATTCATCTATTAACTTTTCGAAAGGTAAATCCTGATGCATTTGAGCATTAATTTGATCCTTATGAGTTTCCTGGAATTAAATCTTCAAAACTTTGGGAACTATTTAAAATAGTTCTATTAGCCTGCATATTGACAAAAAAGCCTATCAAGCTCTCTGTTTGCCTGTGATGCCGATTGGCAATAGCAGTACCAATAACAATATCATTTTGTCCAGTATATTTACCTAAAAGAATAGTAACACTACTTAAAAGCAAACTATTCAATGTAACTCCTTCACGCTGTGCTAAATCACGTAGTGTTTTACTAAGTTCTTTATTCAGTAAAAACTCTTGACTTGCGCCTCTGTAATTGACAACAGAAGGTCTGGCATAATCAGTAGGAAATTCAAGAGTCTGATAACCCGCTAACTTTTCTTTCCAATAGCCTAATTGTTTTTCTAAAATATCTCCCGTTAAATAATCGCGTTGCCACAATGCATAATCTTTATATTGAATTTCAAGTTCTGGCAATTTAAATGCTTTATTATTTACTAAATAGGCATCATAATATGCTAATACTTCCTTTTCGAATATCTCTTTTGACCATCCATCTGTAGCGATATGATGTATGTTGATTAATAGTATCGTCTTATTTAAAGAAGCATCGGTCTCGGATTTAATAGTATAGAAATTAACCCGAATTGGATATTCATTACTCAAATTAAATGGACGATTGATTTCTTTTGTAATTAACAATTCATAATCATCTGTTTCACTCGATGTAATTTCCAGAATAGAAAGAGGTGCTTTATTTACTTTCTGAATAGCAAATTCGTCATCTTCTCCTTGCTCAATAGTACTTCTCAATATCTCATGTCTAGTAACAATTTGTTGTAAAGCATGTTTTAAGCCTTCTTTATTTGCTGTAGCATCAAGTTTATATAAAACTGGAATGTGATACGCATTAGTTCCTTCTTCAAACTGCTCAATGAACCACAAACGTTCCTGAGCAAACGAAAGACCGATTTGATCAGAATCAATATTTGGTATTATAATTTGAGACTGATTAATAACATGGACCAATAACTGTATTATTGTTTTATATTTAAAAACATCAGCCACTTTTACATCTTTCCCTAATATTTTACTTGTGCGATGTGAAACTTGTATTGCCAGAATAGAATTACCTCCTATCTTGAAAAAGTCGTCAGTAATACCTACTCGATCCAAGCCAAGTAAATCACTCCATATTTTACACACTTCTATTTCTTCGTACGTTGTAGGTTCAACATAATCTGAGTCTGAAGAATTAAAATCTGGATCAGTAAACAAACGCTTGTTTAGCTTTCCATTCGCTGTTAATGGGAAAGAATCCATCTCAACAAAGGCACTTGGTATCATATAATCCGGCAAAATACCCGATAAAGATCTCTCAATAGCATCCACAGTTAAGCCAACCCCATCTTCATTCAAAATATAATATCCTACAAGATATTTAGAACTACCGCTTTCGATAACTTTGTCTCTGGCCTGAACGCTTACTTGCATGATGCCTTCAATCTGAGACATTGCATGTTCAATCTCACCCAATTCGATACGATAGCCTCGTATCTTTAACCTGATTATCAACTCTACCAATATATTCTAGAGTCTCATTGGCTAACCAACGAACCAAATCGCCTGTCTTATATAATCGTGTATAGCCGTTTTCTCTATCAATATCGGTAGCAAAAGGATTGTCGATAAAACGTTCGGCAGTTAATTCAGGACGGTTTAAATACCCTCTGGATAAACCAGCTCCACCTATATACAACTCTCCGATAACTCCACTAGGAACAGGGCACATATTTAAATCAAGAACATAAACACTTCTGTTATTAATTGGTTTACCAATAGGTACACGTTTGCCCTTCTATTTCATTCACCATATCATAAGTACAAGCAAACGTTGTACTTTCAGTTGGACCATATCCATTTAAACAGTGCTTAGGTTTTGAAGAACTACTAATTAATTTATTCACTGCATTCTTATCTAATGCTTCTCCACCAATAATCAAATATTCTAAGTCTGAGAAAAGTTTATTATCTAAGTAGTATAAATTATCAAATAACGTTTTTGTAAGCCATAAAATTGATATTTTATTTAATTCTAAAAACGTTTTAAATTTTGTTGCACTTGAAACAATACTACTTAAAATCTATTGGTACAATTAACTTATGTCCCCTTAAGTAATGGTGTAAATATTTCAAAAGTACTGGCATCAAATGCTGGAGAAGATAAAAAAGCAAACACCTCGTTATTAGATAAATTAATATAATTATTAAATACTAAACTCAAGACCGCACCATGCTCTACCATTACACCTTTAGGTTTACCTGTTGTTCCTGATGTATATATTACATAGGCAAGATTGTCTTGCTTAATGTCTTTTTTAATAAATTCTATTGAAGTATCAATATAATCTAATTGAACATCTATTGCTATAATATTTCCAGTGTAATAATCAAAATCAAATATATAATCAGTTTGCGTGATAAACATATTAAGCGATGCATCCTCAACGATAAATTCCTTTCGTCTGTCAGGATATTCAGAATCAATACATACATAAGCTGCTCCAGCTTTCAATATTCCAAAAATACTGACCAGCATTTTTTCTGACTTATCAAGCATGATACCTATTAAATCATTTTCTTGAATATTGTAATTGGTAATTAAATAATATGCTAGTTTATTTGATTCATCGTCTAGTTCTTGATACGTCAGTTCTTTTTCACCAAATACAATAGCAATATTGTTTGGTGTTTTTTTGACTTGCTCTTCGAATATATCTATAATTGATTTATTCTTTGGATATTCTTTATCAGTTGCATTCCAATCATGAACAATTTGATTGTATTCATCAGGATTAGTAAACTAATTTGGCTATATGGCATATTTGGATGTTTCTGTTAGCTCTTCAAGAAGATATAAATAGTGTTTAGAAAACTTAGTTATAGTATCTTTATGAAACAAACTGGTAGCAAAATTAATTTCCCTAAAATTTCTTCATCATGATCATCGATAGAGATGAATAAATCAAATCTTGCATTAAGATAAACATCTTCGGTATTCATAAGGTTTGAGGTATTTTTTTTGTAGCTCCGAATTTTTCATCTTCCTGACCAAACCTGTACACCAAACAGTACTTGAAAGATAGGATGTCTTGACACATCGCGATCAATTCCTAAATCATTAACCAACTTTTCAAATGGTAAATCCTGATGAAGTTGAGCTTCAATCTGATCCTTCTGAACTTCCTGGATTAACTCCCCAAAACTTTGAGAATTATTAAGCATTGTTCTGTTACCTGTGTATTAACAAAAAACCCAATAAGCCCTTCTGTTTGTCTTTGCTGTCTGTTTGCATTAAGGGTACCAATTACAATATCGTTGTGTTCAGTATATTTACCCAACAATAATATTAATACTACTTAACAACACATTATGTAGTGTTAAACCTTCATAATGTTTACATAGTTCTCGTAATCTTTCGGTGATTTCACTATTGATTATAAAGTCATAATCTTCACCTTTATAGTCTATTGTTGCAGGTCTTGCATAATCAGTTGGAAATTCTAAAGCTCATATCCCGACAATTTCCCTTTCCAATAGCATAATTGTCTTCCTAAAACTACCTGTCAAATAAGATCTTTGCCATAGGGCATAATCCTTGTATTGAATGTCTAATGCTGGCAGACTAAAATCAATATCTTTTTTAACATAAGCTTCATAGTAATCAAACAATTCGTTTTCGAATATTTTTAATGACCAACCATCACTAGCAATATGATGTATTGTAATTAATAATAAAGTTTTAGACTGCAAAACTTCAGAACTTGACTTGATTGTATAAAATACAACTCGAATAGGATATTCAGTATTAAGATTAAAAGGACGATTAATAGTTTCATTAATTAGTGAATTATAATCATCAGTCTCATCTACTATAATTTCCTCAATAAACAGAGGTGAATTATGTACTATCTGCATGCCATGCCCTCGTCTTTTCCTGGCTCAATGGTACTTCTCAATACCTCATGTCTAGAAACGATTTGTTGTAAAGCGTATTTTAAACCTTCTTTGTCAGTTTCCTCATCAAGCTCATATAAAAAAGGCATATGATAAGCATTTGTACCTTCTTCATACTGCTCGATAAACCACAAGCGTTCTTGAGCAAAAGAAAGAATAGATTCTTGCGTATCGGTTTTAAATATTAATTTATTTAAAAAATCAATCTTCGAATATATACCATTGAAAACAAGAATATTGAATATTTCAGTTTTAAATTCAGTAATTGTTTTTTTTAGTTCTTCACTTTTAAAATCTTCAGAAACAAATAGCTTAATCCCATTATCTTCAACCCATAACATTGAGTTATTTTTCTTGAAATCATCAATAATACTAATTATATTCATTTTTATTTTTTTATTCTTTAAACAAATATTTCCCAACTTTCTCCTTCAATACTTTTACTTTTTTCGTGTAAATTTTGCGATAAAACATCTTTAAGATTATTAATCGTTCTATTCTTAAACATATCAGTCACATTTACATCACATCCTAATATCTTACTCATACGATGTGAGACTTGAATTGCCAAAATAGAATTACCTCCAATTTTGAAAAAGTCATCAGTGATACCTACTCTATCCTGCCCAAGAATTTCCTGCCAAATTTCACAGGCTTTAATTTCTAATTCTGTCTCAGGCTTGACATAATCTAAAGTAGCATTTCCTCCCCTAACAACAGGAGCATGTATTAACCTTTAGCAATACGTAGTA
>NZ_JBXBAV010000121.1:0-14959 GCF_056783245.1 Flavobacterium sp. TC780
CACGTATTGCTAAGGTTAATACATGCTCCTGTTGTTAGGGAGGCAGCACCTACGGAAAGTAACAGTTTAATATTGGCTGATGAGACGGGTTTTTTTAATAGTGAGAAAGGTTCTCAATTTTCGGTTAAAGGTGTTTGGTATCCTCAGAATATTAGCAGAAACTCCAAAGAGAGTAAATTGAGATCTGCTAGCTTTACCCATTCCCACGATATAAATCAGTATTTATCTAGCTTTAAAATATATCATTTCCATGATACGAGCGATACATCACCTCTTAGAACACCTGCTGATATAAATGATAATATTGCATTAAGAGAAGATGGGGCAAATCTTGGAGCATTCTTGTATTTACTACAGGAAGATACGAGAAGCATTTTAAAAGAATTGAATATGTCGTTAAGTCAGTTGCTCCGTACTTTGAAAGATTTCAATTACAGCCAGACAGATTAAATGAGAACAGAATTAATTTAGAGTGGATGGAATCAACAGTCCTGCCGACATTCTATTTAATGCATCGCATTTTTCTGATGGGACATTACGTTTTATTGCTTTGGCGACTTTGTTGATGCAACCTAATATGCCACAAGTAATAATCATTGACGAACCTGAACTTGGGTTACATCCTGTTGCAATAAATACTCTTCCAGGACTAATAAAGAAAGCATCTGCAAAAAGTCAAATCATTATATCAACACAGTCAGTAATCTCCTAGGCAATTTTGAACCTGAGAATATAATTACTGTTAAGACAAGTGGACGGGCAATCTGTTTTTAGCAGGTTAGAAAAAGAAAATTTAGAAGGCTGGCTATCCGATTTAATTGGGAGATCTTAGGCTGAAGAACATAATTAAAGGACAGCCATATTAAATGAAAAGAGTACACATTATAGTTGAGGGTCAAACGGAAGTTAGAGTTTTTTATTCGATCTTAGTGCCATACATTCAATCTAAAGTTGAAGATGTATATATTGAAATTACACCTATCAAACATTCTGGAGGCGGTATTGTCAAATATTCGAAATTGCTTCCGGAACTTAGGAACCATCTTTCTGATAGAGAAAAAATTGTTACTACATTCTTTGATTATTACGGTCTTTTGGAAAAACACAATTATCCGAAGTACAAAGAACAAAAATTGATCAAACGAACTCAAAAGTTGGTGTTGTATTAATGGAGGATGGACTTAAAGAAGATTTGGCTTCGCAAAATAGTACAAAAAATTTTATTCCCTATATACAGTTACACGAATTTGAAGCACTCCTTTTTTTTCTTCTGATGAAGGTTTCGAATTTCAATATGATAATCCGAGAATACTTCGAGATTTAAAAGCAATTTCTCCCCGCTATCAACCCCGGAAGATATTAATGACAGTCCTGTTACAGCACCATCAAAAAGGATAATCGGAATTTTAGAGAAGCAAGGCGAAAAGTATGAAAAAGTTATTGACGGAGATGCCATTTCAATTATGGTTGGAATTGAAGCTATGATGGATAAATGTCCAAGATTCAGGGCATGGGTTGAAACTCTCATATTAAAAATACTTGCGTAAACAATAAAATGCATCTATTAATTCAGAGATAAATAAGTCCTCAGAAATGAGGGCTTTTTTTATGAAATAAATAACGGGATTTTTTATTAGGAAAATATGGGAACTAAATCTACATTCGTATTATAGAAAAATGCAACTGGACGTTCTTATATAGAGATTTTTTTACAAGGGGCTGTCTTGTATAAAAAAAGTTTACAGAACCCTATAAGTATAAGTACAATGGCAAGGAACTGCAAGACGAGCTGGGGCTTGGGATGTATGACTACGGAGCTAGATTTTATGATCCAGCAAGAGCAGGTTGGACTACAATAGATCCTTTGGCAGAAAAAATGAGAAGATGGTCGCCATATAATTATGCTTTTGATAATCCGATGAGATTTATAGATCCTGATGGGATGGGACCAAATGATGTAATTGTTACTGGCGCTTTAGCTAGTAAGGCTGTTGAACAGCTTAATGCTTCTTCTAGTCTTAAAATAACAAGAGATGAGACAACTGGAAAACTTTCAGCTACAGGAACTGCAAACAGTAAGTCTGATAAAATGCTTTTAGAAGCAATTAATAGCGATAAAGTCACTGTGAATTTAGAGGCAACAAGTGATAATTCAAATGATGCAGGTTATATTTTTGGAGATCAATTTGGAGGTAATACGAAAACTGGCGACTGTACAACAGCTACACAGGTTATGAATCCAAATCAAGCAGAGAAAATTGAAGCATTCGGTAATCTTCCAGCAGGTGCAGTTGCAAAACATGCAACTCTAGAGGCATATTCAGGAGCGGTAAACTCTCCAAATGCTCCGCAGGGGATTCTGCAGACTATGAAAAAGCGCATAATGCAGTTAATAATACAATTTATCCAGAGGGAAGCACTGCTGGTATAGGAGCAACAACAGATGTTTCAAATGTTAATACAAAAACAATGACTGGTACAGTGACTGTAAGTGCTGTTAAAAGAGAAGGAAATAAAAATGTAAAACAAGCTATTTATGAAGAAAAAAATCAACCTCTTAGTACAAGAATAACTTTTTTAGTCTAATTATTTTATTGCTTTGTACAACTGTTATGTATTCGCAAGATTGTAATAAGTACAAAGTAGAGAAAAATAGATTCAACACAAAATAATTATTTAGTTTATCTAAAAGCTAGTAAGCCACTACTTCTAGTTTCACCAAAAGTGAGTGCACCAAACAAAGATTCTAAAAAAATTATTATTAGTAATAAATATGAATTTTGTATCTATGAAAACACTTTAAATAAAGGAATTCCCAAGAATATGTCTCCAAGTATATCTATTGATGGAGAAACAATTTGGAAAACGGGCGATAAACATAGGGTTGCTTTTACTAAACAGTTAGCAGGCTTATATTATCTGGGTTTAAAAGAATAAAAATTAGTACTTATAAAAAAGTATTTAAAAAAATTGAGAAGGATGAGCGGTTGCTCATCCTTTTTATATTTATATTGCTGTTAATTAGAAAAACATCTAATTTATAGTTAAATGCAATACCATATGACAGAACCAACTAAGCGTGATTTTTACGAATACTTAAACAATAATGATTCAATTGATCTTGAGCTTATTATTAATTTTGATGTCGTTATCGATCAATCGATTGTAAATTGGGAATACAGAGAATTTAAGAACACAATCTTTAAAGAGAAAGTAATTATTAAAAATGTTCAAATAAATTCTGGATTTCTGTTTGCTAACTGTAAGTTTGAAAAAGGAATAGTATTTCATAATGTAAAGTCAGGCGCTGAAGACATTGCTTTTAATTGGAGTATAGCATTTAAAAACTGTCATTCTAAATTTATTGTTTTCGAAAAAGATTGTAATCTCCCACGAAGAATTCTGATAAGTGATGAATGCGATATTGAGAGTGTAAGTGTAAGTGAAACAGTAATAGTTAATGGTGGTTTTAACATTCATGCATCAACAATTTCATATTTACATATTATTAGATCACAGTTTAATTTAAATTTACAAAGAACCACAATTCAAAAAGAAGTTAGAATTGAATCTTTAATTGGAGATATTGGTCTTTTGTCAAATGAATTTAATAAGGACATAGCATTCTGGAATATTGAGTGTCCATTCAGTTTTTCATCAAATAAGAATATTTTTAAAGAGGAATTTGCAATAAGTGCTTCTAGAATCAAGAAGCTGACTTTATTTGGAGACCATTTTTATAAAAAGGAGAATTAGAAAATAGAGATTTAACGGGGAATAAATTAGAAGCATATATCAAAGAAATATACATCTCAGAAACAAATTTTACCCAAGGTTTTGATTTTAATGGTTTAGGTGAAAAATTGGACAGACTTGAAATAAAAAGTAATCCTGAATTAAAAGGAGTACTCAAATTCGTAGGTTGGATAGTAGACACTACTTTAATTACAGGAGTAAACCAAAATTTAAAATTACTTTTTAAAAGAATATCTTTCCGCTGGTTTATTATTAATGATTTTACAAATTACAGCGACGTTAGTTTTGATAAATGTAATGGATATGACGGTAGTACTTTGAACCTAGCAGATTGTGATTTAGGAAGTACAAAATTCAATGAATTTGATTTTAATAGTTTTACAGCATTAAAATTTGATAATGTAACTTTAGATAAAATTAAGCCAACCAATAATAAGTGGTTTGCAGATAATAAACTTATAATCGAAGTTGCAGAGCAGTCTGAAGAAGATCGATTCAAAAGGAAGCGGGAAATATACAGACAATTGAAACAGGCTTTGAAGAACAATGGAAATCAGATTGACAGTCTTTTTTTTCAAGCTCGAGAAATGGAATCCTACAGAAATGAACTCAGACAGTCTAAAAATTACAGTTTGAGTGATAAAATAATTATGACATTTAGCAGGTTTAATGATTATGGTCTAAATTGGATAAAACCGGTAATAATAGTTTTCTTTCTAACATTATTCGTGTATGTTATAATCCTTGCCGGCATATCGGATAAAATTCTATTTTCATTTTCATGTGATCCTTATGATATTAAAAATACATTTGAGGTCTTCATGAGGAATTTTAAAACATTTTGGAATTTATTTAATCCTGTCAGAAGAACGGATTTAACTTATGGTGAGACAATTCAAACAGATTGGATTTATTTTATTGATTTATTGCATCGTATATTTTTAGGAATTATGATTTTTCAAGTCATAAAGGCATTTAGAAAGCATGTATCGAATTAGATAATTTAAATCTACAGTATGAATATTGATTCAATTATGAAAACATTTCGTGTCAAAATTAGGCAGAGTTCCAAAAAGATTACTTAAAATTTTTCATCAAGGCCTCTAAATATTTTGCGTTATATTCTTCTTTAAAATCCAGCCAAAATGGTAATGTATCAGATGTGTTGGTGGTTAATTATTGCATCTAACATTTACAGAAAATCAGATATTTATATTAATATCGCATAAAAATTAAAACAGCCTTTGGGCTGTTTTTTTATTTTATAATGCCTTAAATCGAAAAAAATGGGGTCAAACCAGACTAAGTGTTACAGATGTGTTGGTGACATTCGAAATATGATAAAGTATGGAAAGACAAAGTCTGGTAATCAAAGATATATTTGCAGAGCATGCGGCAAAACTAGAGTTGAAAATTATGCATATCTGGCTTATAAAGGAGATATAAACCAAAATATCATTCAATTAACCAAAGAGGGTTTGGGAATAAGAAGCACAGCAAGAATATTAAATATTTCTACTACAACATTATTGAAAAGGATTGTTTCTATTGCAAGAAGTATTTCCAAGCCAATTATCAGCAAAGGCAAAACTTATGAAGTCGATGAGCTGTGTACCTATATAAGACACAAGAAAAATTATATCTGGCTGGTTTATGCATTGGAAAAGAATTCTAAAACAGTTGTGAGTTTTAATGTTGGAAAACGAACCAATAAAACTCTGAACCGTGTTCTGGAAACTTTAAAATTATCTGACGCTAAAAAGATATTTACGGACAGATTAAAAAATTACAGGTATCTGATTGATGAGAAAATGCATTCTATTAAACGTTTCGGAACAAATCATATTGAAAGAAAAAATTTGACACTCAGAACTCATTTAAAAAGATTAAACAGACGAACAATCTGCTTCAGTAAAAGCCTGGTTATTTTTATAGCTGTCTTAAAAATTTACTTTTGGATTTGAGTAATAAAATAGTAAGTTTATCCTTTAAAAACATGTTCTTTTAAAATTTTGTATTTAATGGATAAAAACTTACAAAAATAACCTCAAACCGTTATAAGTATAAGTACAACGGGAAGGAATTACAAGATGACTTAAAACTAAATGTTTATGATTATAAATCTAGGTTTTATGCTCCAGATGTACCTAGATTTTGGCAAATCGATGAGAAATCTGAAAAATTTCCAGACCAGTCTCCGTATAGCTATGTAAGGAATAATCCACTTCGTTATACCAACCCTGATGGGCGTGAACCTTTTGATCACATATTTGATGCTCGTGGTAATTTTATACGAGATACAAAAGTTGGAAATGCTGTAAAAGTTCAAATTGGGAATCAACTATATAATCCTTCTCAATTGGATAATTCTAGAGGCTCAAGAAACACTATAAGTAAAATTGGAGCTTATTATGCTGGAAAAATTGGTGCAGATGCAGGTACTAAAGTGACTACAGGTATAGGAAACCAAAAGTTCTAGCAAAAATCCTGCTTATACAACAGGAACAGCTATTTCTATAAATGTTAATGATGGGGCTAGCAAAAGTTTGAATGATATATCCAACTTTAAAAGTGTTATGAAACACGAAAATAACCATAAAGAAGACAACCAAAATCCTAAATTTTCAGGAAATACTTTATCAACTCATGCTGATGTATATCTAAATCAAATGAGTGACAGTAATTTTAGTTCGACTACTTCTGATTTTAAGATAGGTACTGCTGCTTCATTTGGGAACTATTTGTTAAATATGGATCAGAGTACAGACTTTGGACAGGGCAGTATTCTGTCAAAAATGGATGTATTTAATCAAAGTAATACAGGCGGATTACAATTACAACGGCAAGGAGATAATTTTGGTAATTTTACAAAAGGGACATTAAGTTTAGAAGTTCAATACAAAGGCAACACTTATCCAATAAAATATGAAAAAATCAATGAATAAAATAGTAATTATATTATCCTTCAGCATTATGTTTTCTTGTAATAAAAAAAATGAACTGAAAACTATTTTTATAGCCAAACAAAATGAATATTGGCAATATAAAGATGATTGTCAAAGTTATGGGGTTTATTTTAAATTCAATGAAAAAGGCGATTACGATAAATACAATAGGTTTATTAATGACGGTTTTGAATTATTCAACAATGATGGCGATTTAATAAGTGGTCCAAGATCTTGGAGTATAAAAAATGATTCTACATTTGTTTGGAATAATGAAGATTATAAAATTGAAAAATGTAATACTAAACAAATAATATTATCTTATTATCATTATAAAGAAAAAAATAAAAAATGCAAAATAATCCTTAATAAGGTAATAGATAAATAAGTAAAAAAGCCCCAACGCTGGCGCAAGCGTCTCGCTTGCGCCTTAAGCAGATTCTATCGTCTATATTTACAACACAACAGAAATATTCAACAAAAGCAAAGGGTATAATTAATCCCTTTATTAATAAAACCGTAAAAAATAAATAAAATGAAATGTTTGGTACTAATGATTAGCATTTTTGTATTTACATCTTGTTATAATGATGTACAACATGTTCAAATTCACGGTACAATTACAAATAGTTTATCTAAAAAACCGATTGAAAATGTGAAGGTATCAATTATTTGCTGGAATTACGGTAAAACCCCCGATGGTAGTTATACTGGTAAAGATTCAGTAATCGTTAATACAAATAAAGATGGACATTATAAATCTAATTTTAAAAAAGGGGCTTTTGTAGAAATAAAAGCACATAATAATGGATATAAGACTGGTTTTGAATCAGATGAGATAACAGATAATCAAGTTGTCATTAATTTAGATTTAATACCGAATCAGTAATGTTCTAGATTAGTTTTTTTTTGGAATAGTGATGAACTACCTCAAAGAGAATGTGTATTTAAAGGTTTAGAATAAAATAGAAATGACCATCAGGTCATTTCTATTTTAAAAGCCTTAAAAAAGAATTTTTATTATAACTTCGTATATCTAAAATAGGTAATTATAAATTGAATCAATGGTACCTCGAATTAGTAAAAAAAAGACTTGGTGATAAATTTAATCCCAATTTTATTAAAGATTTAACAATAATCGATATTGATACATTAATTTACTGGTCCCAACGCTGGCGCAAGCGTCTCGCTTGTGTCTTAAGCAAATTGTATCGTCTATATTTACAACGCAACTGGGCAAAAACTAGAGAAAATTGTAACTGATAATGGAGTTGTAACTCAAACTAGGTATTTGGGAGGATTCCAGTATAAAGATAATGCGTTACAATTTTTCCCAACTGCTGAAGGTTATGTAAACAATACTCCTGTAAATGGGGCAAACAGTTACAATTATGTATTTAATTATACCGATCATTTAGGAAATGTACGTGTGAGCTACGAAAAGAATGCTCTAAATGTTCTTGAAATTATCGAAGAGAATAATTATTATCCTTTTGGTTTACTGCATGAAAGATATAATTCGCAAATTGTAGGACTTGGAAATGAAGAAGCTCAGAAGTATAAATACAACGGAAAGGAGTTGCAAGACGAGTTACAGCTCAATGTTTACGACTATGGAGCAAGGAATTATGACCCTGCTTTAGGACGTTGGATGAATATTGACCCTCTATCAGAAAAGTATACTAATATCAGTCCTTATATCTATGTAGCTAATAATCCAATTATTAATATTGATCCTGATGGGAAAGAAATAATTTTTGTAGTTAGAGGACAAAATGGAGGAAAAGACCAAGCTTTGACTTATAGAAAAGGTAACTTTTATCACAATGATACAGGTAAAAGATATAATCCAGGCAAAGAAAGTTTAAGCCCTACTATGTACAAGGTTTTATCTACATACAGAAAAATAGAAAGTTCTAAAGATAATAAACTTAAAACAGTATTACATCATCTTGAAAAAAGCAAACTCAAGCACTATGTAGAAGATGGTGCAAAAGTTGGAGAAGATAGTCACGTTGAGCCTTATGGTGTGCCAACAGGTCCTGATAAAAATGACCCTATAGGAACAAGAACATACTATAATTTTTCTGAAGAAGAATCCAAAAATTTTGAAGAAACAGAAGGTGTTCCTGATTCTGTAGAAGCTACAGTTACACACGAAATGAGACATCAATATGACCATGACATTGGTAATATGGGAGATAATAGTGAAACTAACGATGAAAATGATCCTGCTGAAATTAGAGCCGTATTCTTTGAAAATCTTATGAGGAAAACTTTGAAACAATTAGAGAGAAAACAATATGGAGAACCTATTGAACCTAAAAAATTAAAAAATCCACCAAATAATATATTTAAATAAATGAAAAACATATTGTATGTTCTTTTATTATTAATAACATCTTGTAATCAGAAACAAGAAATAATAAAAGAAAAATATATCGATAATCTATCTGAAGGAACCTATAAAATGCCTTCCAAATATGGAGGGTTAACACTTTTTGTATTATCAGATGACGGAGATATAATTGTAACAAATTCGGATTATTTAAACTATGTATATGAAAAACACTATTTACATAGGAACAATACATATAAGGATTTTTTAATAAAAGTATTAAATAACAAAAATAAAATTAAAAAAGAAGAGTTTGATAATATTCCTTTTAGAAGCTTTAAAATTGATACCACAGTTGAAAAAAAATATCAAGAACATTCATTTGATAACTTTATAGAAGAATATACGATAAAATCGAAGTCTACTAAAGAAAGAATGGAGTTGAATAGCAAAAACAAAAGTTATCAAGAGATTATGACAATAGCTTATTACTTCTATATTAATGGTTATCAAGTTCTAGAAAATGATTATTCTGCAAAATACAGTATTGTAAAAAGAGATAGAATTTTTGAAATTAAATAAACTCGATGACTCGGATACTTTAGTAATGGGAGCTGTAACCCCACGCTGGCGCAAGCGTCTCGCTTGTGCCTTAAGCGATTCTATTGAGTACATTTACAATATAGTTTAGCAAAAACTAGAGAAAATTGTAACTGATAATGGAGCTGTAACTCAGACCATGTATTTAGGAGGATTTCAGTATAAGTATAGCGAAAATGAAAACAATCAAGAGGAAGAAGAACTTCCAGCGATTGATGATCCGCAAGAACCTACAGAACCACCACTTGATAGTACAGATCCTGTTTATCCCAAAGATCCGCCAATGGAGGAAAATAGTCATGCATCGAGAAAACTGCCTATAAATAGAGCATCCTCGTCTACGGTTATGTTACAGTTTTTTCCAACAGCAGAAGGGTATTTTGATAATATAAACCAAAAATATGTTTACCAATACAAAGATCATTTAGGTAACATAAGATTGAGTTATGCCAAAAATAAAACAACAAACGTTCTTGAAATTCTTGAAGAAAATAATTATTATCCTTTTGGTTTAAAACACGAGGGGTATAATACAGATAATAAACAGCCCAATTATAAGTATAAGTACAACGGAAAGGAGCTCCAAGACGAGCTGGGGCTTAACCTTTACGACTATGGGGCACGTAATTATGACCCTGCATTAGGACGTTGGATGAATATAGACCCGCTAGCGGAACAAATGAGAAGGTGGTCACCGTATAATTATGCATTTAATAATCCTATGAGGTTTATTGACCCTGATGGAATGGGACCAAATGATATCATAATTTGGGGTTCGGCATCATATAAACAAACTGCATTAAATGATTTACAAAAACTTACGAATGATAAGTTGACTATGTCGGAAGATGGTAAGGTTACTATTGAACAAAAAGGAGGTAGTAATGCCGATAAGACACTATCCGTTGGAACAGATTTAGTATCTAGTTTGATAGAATCATCTAAAACTACTACAATTGAACAGTCTTGGGGTGATAATGGTACAAAAGCAGATTCTGGCATGGATAGTCTTATTACTTCGAACGGCCCTGGACCAGGAACAGATTCAACTGTAAAATATAATCCAAGCGGAAAGGGTGAAAATATCGTTAATGCAGATGGAACAAAAGGTAGACTGCGATTTATTGGACTTGGGCATGAATTAGCTCATGCAAAAGAAAATGCTACAGGAACCCGCAGTGTAAAATTAGATCCTACAAAAGTTGATCCTGATGATGGAACAAAAGGAACATTGACCGAAAGCGAAATACAAGTTAGAGCGGTCGATTCTCAAATACGTAAGGAACAAGGAGTCGTTGAAAAGAAAACAACCTTATAATTAAAAAAATGAAAAATATTGTTTATTGCTTAATGATAATAACATTATCATCGTGTGGACGCTATATAAATAATAGTGAAAATAGAACAGATAAAGTTTTTATAAATTGGAATATCGCTACTGCTAATTCAATACAACTACAGGAAAAATCTATAAATGATGAATATCAGAAATCATTATATAAAAACAGATTAGAAGCTTTCAAATCATATATTGGTGTTGATGATTTAAACCAATACATCAAATAAAACTTCAATACGCTATAAGCTTATTGACAAGTATCTCAATGATTGGGGTAATAAATTTTATATTGTTGAAGCTAATGAATCAGGAGAAATAGCAACTAAAATATCCTTTATCATACTCCCAAGTGGCAGAGATACATCAAAAATTCTTAAATATACTTACGGAAATGGGAAATGGCAGAAAGCCGAAGAATATGCAGTAAGTTCCAGTTTTAAATTCGATGGAGCAAGTTATAATGCTAAATTTTGGGAAGGTAAAAATGAAAATGATATTACTGTTACTTTTATAGAAAACAACACTATTATAAGTTCTGATTTCTTTTAATTTTACTATGAAACAAATTGAAATTTTAAAAGATAAATAACAGCTGGTATTTCAAAGTCAGTGATGTACGATTTTATACTCTAATTTACTGAAAATAATAATAATCGAAAATAATTTAATAAAGGATGAGCATGCTCATCCTTTATGTTTTAATTTGGTAGTGTTTCAAAGTTAGTGATATGAGATTTTAGTTTTCTAACGTATTGAAATAGAATAAATATCAGTAAAAAGAATTTAAAGATGAGCACAATGCTTATCTTTTTTGTTTTAATATTGCCTTAAATATGCTAAAATGAGTAAAAGTCCGACATGGTGTTCAAGAGTTAGTGAGATGTAAAATTGCCCAAAATGTAATGAGGAAAAGGTTGTTAAAAATGGTATAGAAACAAAAAACAATAAACAGCAATACTATTGTAAAATATGCAATCATCGTTTTATAGAAAATTACACTTATCAAGACAATTCAGATATAAATAAAAGTATCATTCTATTAACCAAAGAAGGTTTAGGCATAAGAAGCACGGCAAGAATATTGAAAATTTCAACGACAACATTATTGAAAAGAATTGTGTCAATTGCCAGAAAAATTAATCAGCCCATTATAAGCAAAGGCAAAACTTATGAAGTTGATGAAATGTGCACGTATATCAGACACAAGAAAAATTATATATGGTTAGTTTATGCTCTGGAAAGAACTCTAAAAATGTGGTGAGTTTTAATATTGGAAAACGAACTAATAAAACGCTGAATCGTGTTTTGGAAACTCTCAAATTATCTGACGCTAAAAGATATTGACGGACAGACTTAAAAACTATAGGTATCTGATTGATGAGAAAGTGCATTCTATCAAACGTTTCGGAACAAATCATATTGAAAGGAAGAATCTGAACACTGAGACTTATCCCGAAAAGACTCAACCGCAGGACAATTTGTTTCAGTAAAAGTTTGGTTATTTTTACTGCTGGTTTTGAAGATTTATTTTTGGATTTGAGCAATAAAACAGTAAGTTTATCCTTTAAAATCATGTTCTTAAAAAATTTGTATTTTAAACAGGTAAAACCTTGTAAAAATAGTTGCAAACCCTTATAAGTATAAGTACAACGGAAAAGAACTGCAAGACGAGCTGGGGCTTAATATGACAGCGATGGATTACCGCCAATATGATAGTGCAATTGGACGATTCGTTGGAATGGATACACTTTGAGTTTACACATTCAATAACTCCTTATAGGTTTGCATTAAATAATCCAATTGATTTCAAATCCCTCAGGATTAAGTGAATTTGAAAACAAAAATGAAGGTTTAACAATTTGTCCAACATGCCCAAATACACCTGAATTTAAGCCTTTAATTGATGATCCGAACAATATCTATGTATATGATGCTAACACAAAGACTGCTACCCAAGCTGTTCCACTTGATGAAGTTGTCGTGCAAGGGAAATCTAAATCTAGTGCAAATTCAAGTACTGATTATCACGATATATCAATGTTGTTTAGAAAATACTCTGGTTACGCGATGACTATTCAAAAACCTTTAGGTATTGCCTTTGAACAAGGAACTAGGTACGCATCGCAATTGTATCCGGGAAACACTTCAAACGTTGTTTATAAAACATTAGGAGGAAGAATTGAAGTACCTTTAGGTAATTACAATACTGCGACAATTGGAAAAATATCCAAAACATTAAAAATAGCAGGTAAAACTTTAGGTGTAGTAGCGGTAGTAGCTGGTGGCGTTAGTATTTATAATGACGGTCTTAACATTTCAAATGGATTAGACACCTCGATGGCGCTTCTAGCCCTTTCTCCAACAGGAGTAGGACAAGCAATTGCAGGACATATTTCTTATGTAATTCGATTTCGCAATTAACTACAGGTAAAGATATAGGACAACATATACAAGAACAAATAGATGGAGAATAAAAAAATATATTTTATTGATGTGGTTTACTATAATTGCTATGCATTTTATAGAAGATATGAAAAGGATTTAAATGAGTTTTCAGGACAAGCGCTTACTTCGGTATGTCTTATCATTAAATTTAGTAACTATTATAATTTTAATTCAAGAAATATTTAAATTATCTTTTTTTGAAAATAAATGGAATACACTATTTGTGTCATTGCCTGTATTATTATTAGTTATTATTAGTATATAATAAATATATAAATATTGAGGAAATAGAAGTATTTCACTTAACAATAAAGAGCGATATTTAGTTAAGAAATTAAATTTTATTGCTGGTATTTATGTGATAATTTCAATATTTGGTTTTCTTTTTTTAATGATAATTTTAGGGAGAGCTGAATAATCCACCACCATTTTGGAGTAATTGGTTTAGTTAAGTCTATTAATGAATAGTAGTATTTCAGATTAGGTGTTTATAAAATGGTATTGTTGAGCACCTTTCGGATTCAACTTTAAAGTTTCATTTGATTAATTCAAATGAAAAGGAATTTGGTAATGTATCAGATGTGTTGGTGGTTAAATATTTCATCTGACATTTACAGAAAATCAGATATTTATATTAATATCGCATAAAAATTAAAACAGCCTTTGGGCTGTTTTTTTATTTTATAATGCCTTAAATCGAAAAAAATGGGGTCAAACCAGACTAAGTGTTACAGATGTGTTGGTGACATTCGAAATATGATAAAGTATGGAAGACAAAGTCTGGTAATCAAAGATATATTTGCAGAGCATGCGACAAAACTAGAGTTGAAAATTATGCATATCTGGCTTATAAAGGAGATATAAACCAAAATATCATTCAATTAACCAAAGAGGGTTTGGAAAGAAAAAGCACAGCAAGAATATTAAATATTTCTACTACAACATTATTGAAAAGGATTGTTTCTATTGCAAGAAGTATTTCCAAGCCAATTATCAGCAAAGGCAAAACTTATGAAGTCGATGAGCTGTGTACCTATAAGACACAAGAAAAATTATATCTGGCTGGTTTATGCATTGGAAAAGAATTCTAAAACAGTTGTGAGTTTTAATGTTGGAAAACGAACCAATAAAACTCTGAACCGTGTTCTGGAAACTTTAAAATTATCGTGACGTAAAAAGATATTTACGGACAGATTAAAAAATTACAGGTATCTGATTGATGAGAAAATGCATTCTATTAAACGTTTCGGAACAAATCATATTGAAAGAAAAATTTTGACACTCAGAACTCATTTAAAAAGATTAAACAGACGAACAATCTGCTTCAAGAAAAGCTCGTTATTTTTATAGCTGTCTTAAAAATTTACTTTTGGATTTGAGTAATAAAATAGTAAGTTTATCCTTTAAAAACATGTTCTTTTAAAATTTTGTATTTAATGGATAAAAACTTACAAAAATAACCTCAAACCGTTATAAGTATAAGTACAACGGGAAGGAGGTGCTGCCTCCCTAACAACAGGAGCATGTATTAACCTT